>USSL01000141.1 GCA_900557175.1 uncultured Eubacteriales bacterium | reverse complement strand
TGCAGTCAATAAGGGGAATTACACACACGATATGATTAAAAAGACAGGTGTTTTCAATGTATCTGTTTTAACAGAAGAAGCACCTTTCGATATTTTTAAGCGTTTTGGTTTCCAAAGCGGCCGTGACACCGACAAGTTTGCCGGCTGTGACTGCTTTAAGCGTGCCGAAAATGGCGTTGTCTATGTTGGAAGATATGTCAATGCATTTATTTCAGGTAAGGTTGCCGAGACAGTAGATTTGGGAACACATACATTGTTTATTGCTGATGTGACAGACGGAGAGGTACTCTCCGATGGTAATTCGATTACTTATGCTTATTATCATAAGAATACAAAGCCGAAGCCTCAGGAAACAGCAAAAAAGGGCTGGAGATGTAAAATTTGCGGCTATATTTATGAGGGCGATGAGCTTCCGGCAGACTTTGTATGTCCGATATGTAAGCACGGTGCGGCAGATTTTGAGAGAATTGGATAGTTTTATGCGGGGCGGACGTTTGTCTGCCCCTTTGTATTTGACTTTTTTCTCCTGCCTTGTGTATAATAGGCATTAGGAAAGCAGCAAGGAAAGGAAGACCTGCGGTGATTGACAGAATACCTGAAATTATGGATATAAAAAGCCTTAGGCGATACGCCGTTGTCATACCGCTCATAAAGACAGCGGCAGGCTACGAGGTGCTTTTTGAGGTGCGTGCATCGGGGCTTCGACAGCAGCCGGGGGAGATATGTTTTCCGGGCGGCGGTGCCGAGGACGGTGAGACACCGTGGCAGACGGCAGAGCGTGAGGCTTGTGAGGAGCTTCTGATTGCAAAAGATGGGATTGTACAGGCAATGCCGCTGGATATTTTTATTTCACCGTTTAATATGGTGATTTACCCATTTGCAGCTGTTTTAGAGGGGTATCATCATAGCTTCAGCAGCAGCGAGGTGGCGTATGTATTTACGGTGCCGCTTGATTTTTTTAAAAACAATCCGCCAAAATGCTATGTATGCCGGACAGAGAACGTGCCGGGCGAGGATTTTCCCTTTGATAAAATACCGGGAGGCAGGGCATATCCGTGGCGCCGCGGCAGCTATGAGGTCAATTTTTATGAATATGACGGACACAATATATGGGGGCTGACAGCGAAGCTTTTAAAAGCTTCGCTGCCGCTTCTTGATACATTTATACAGATGAGGGAGGACAAAAAGGATGAAGAAGAAAAAAAGCAGGCCGATGATAACGGCAGATAAAAAAATGAAGAAAATTATTGAATTTTATTTTATGACACCGGCTGAGACAGACGCAAAAGCATTGTCACAGTGTATTCACGCAGTTGACGAGGAACGTGTTGAGGTATGGCGTGAGCTTAACCTTATGGAAGTTGTGCTGGAGAGTGATTCTCTTATTTTTCAGGACGCAAAGGAATGCTTTATTGATCCGCTGGATTTGGAATTTATTGAAGGTCATGGGATTAAGACGATATATCAGATGAGCTATGAGACAGGCGATTCGTCGACGGTAAAGAAAATCATGGGTGAAATCATTGATGCTGTCGGCGGCTTTATATGCAGCGATACAGACAGCTTTGAGCCGATTTATACAAAAGAAAATATGGAAAAACTTGGTGAGGAAGAATGAAAAAGAACGTTGTTGTCAGATAACTGATAGCAGCGTTCTTTTTTTATTCCTTATTTAAAATCCACAACTGTGACGCCATAGCCGCCCTCGCCAAATTCGCCGAGACGGAAGTTTTTCACATGGCTTGATTTGCGAAGTTTTTGGTGAACAGTGTTTTTCAGCGCGCCGGTACCGCGGCCGTGAATGATGGTTACCTGCGGCAGGTGCGCCAAATAGGCGTCGTCTAAATATTTGTCCAGTTCAGGCATCGCTTCGTCGACGGTTTTGCCGATGAGATTGATGCTGATGGAAACGTGCGCTGACTTGGACATTTTGATTTTTCCGGAGCCTGTCCGCTTTAAGGACGGTGTTTTGATCACTTCCTCGTCAATAAGCTCTAAATCTTTAATGTTGACGCGGGATTTTAAAATACCCATCTGTACCATGACATTGCCCTTGGCGTCCGGCAGAGCAGTAATAATACCGTTGACATTTAATGTGAGCACCTTGACGGAATCTCCCAGCTTTAAGTCTTTGGCAGAAAGCTGCTTATGCTTTGATGAGGCCTTCATATTCAGGTGCTTATTCACGCCGTCAAGTTTTTCACGGACGGCCGTACGTTTTTGTTCAAGTGCCTTATTATCGCCGGCGCCAAGCTTGTTCATGTCGCGGATTGTCTTGTCTGCAAAATCCTTTGCATCCTGTAAAATCTTGCTGGCCTGTTCGTTGGCGCGGCGAAGAATCTGTTCTTTCTGCTTGGCGATATTATCCTGTTTTGTCTCAAGCTTTGCTTTCAGTGCGGCGATTTCTTCTTTGTAAGCGGCGATGGCTGCCTGCTCTTTCTCAATTGTTACTCTGCTTGTTTCAAGATTTGCAATTAAGTCTTCAAAATTTTGGTCCGAAATATCGATGTTTTGTTTTGCATCTTCGATAATATGTGCCGGAAGGCCAAGCTTTGATGAAATGGCAAAGGCGTTACTT
This sequence comes from uncultured Eubacteriales bacterium, assembly GCA_900557175.1. Taxonomy (GTDB): domain Bacteria; phylum Bacillota; class Clostridia; order Lachnospirales; family Lachnospiraceae; genus Scybalocola_A. The sequence goes on along the minus strand of USSL01000141.1, from coordinate 2,604 downwards.
TTACCCGGAATACCGATAAGCAGGCGGTACGTCGGACTTAAAGTAGCGACGTCAAATTCACAGCAGGCATTGCAGGCGCCCTCTGTTGACAGGGCGAATACTTTAAGCTCGCTGTAGTGGGTTGTTGCCATTGTCGTGACCTGACGTTTCAGGAAATTTTTCAAAATCGAAATGGCAAGGGCGGCGCCCTCGGTCGGATCGGTGCCGGCGCACAGCTCATCTAAAAGCACAAGGCTTCTGTAGTTGGAATCATTTAATATTTTCACGATGTTTGTCATGTGGGACGAGAATGTACTTAAGCTCTGCTCAATACTCTGTTCATCGCCGATGTCGGCAAAGACGTCGTCAAATACCGACAGCTCGGATTTGTCAAAGGCCGGGATGTGAAGACCGGACTGTCCCATCGCCGTAAAAAGACCGACTGTTTTTAAGGAAACGGTTTTACCGCCGGTATTCGGGCCGGTAATAATTAAAAGCTTGTAATCTTTACCCATGGAAATGTCGATTGGGACAACTTTCTTTTTGTCAAGCAGCGGGTGACGGCCCTTTTTAATGTTGATATAGCCGTTTTCGTTAAATACAGGCTCGGTGCCGCTGTATTGACGTGAGAGGACAGCTCTCGCAAAAATAAAATCAAGGCTTGTCATTGCTTTCATGTTGTCGGAAAGATATTCGCCGTAGCCTGCGGCCATTTCTGACAGCGCGGCAAGAATACGGCTGATTTCCTCTTTTTCTTTTGATGCGAGCTCAGACAGTTCGTTATTCAGACGGACAACAGCCATCGGTTCAATGAAAAGTGTTGATCCGGTGGATGACTGGTCGTGAATCATACCGTCCACCTGACTGCGGTATTCGGCCTTGACAGGCAGACAGTAGCGTCCGTTACGCATCGTAATCAAACTGTCCTGAAGCTTGCTGCCCACGTTTTGGGAATTAACCATACTATTTAACTGCTGATGAATCCGGTCATTAGTCAGACGGATATTCCGGCGGATCGATTTTAAGGCAGGGCTTGCATCGTCTGCAATCTCATCCTCGGAAATAATACATCGCTTGATTTCATTATTTAACGGTGACAGCGGCTCAATCATCTCAAATAAATCATCGAGGGAATCCTTTCTGTCTTCGTCTGTTTCTTTGCGTGCGTAGGACTTTACGCGCAGGGCTACGTCTAAAAGCTTTGAAATCTGCAAAAGCTCCGGGATATTTAAAGATGAGCCGACCTTCAGTCTTAAAAGGGAGGCGCCGATATCATAAAGTCCCGAAAAGGAAATACTGCCTTTGGCATAAATCCGTGTGAGAGCGTCGCTCGTTTCCATCTGAAGACGGCAGATTTCGGATAAATCCGATGTCGGCGTCAGTTTCTGACAGAGCGCCCGGCCAAGCGGCGAGGTGGCACAATCTGTCAGACGTTCTATGATTTTCGGATATTCCAAAATCCGAAGTGCTTTTTCATTCATTTATTAATTCACCTGTACTTTCTGCTGAATCTGGAAAAAAGAGTGCATGCACGCCCTTGTGCTGTCATAAGGCATCTGCACATCTTTAAAAAAGAAAATCGCACACAGGCGCGACTTTCGCACCTCTATTGTAACCGAAACAAAGGAAATATGCAATTTTTTCGGGGCAGTTTGTGAAAATAAGTCTGTGCCGACCGATTGAAAAAAGTGTATTTTCGTGATAGAATGTTTCCAGTGAAAATGAAGAAAAATATAGCAATGCGCCGGCGCGTCAGAGCCGCAGGGCAAGGCAGTTTTGTTAATTTTAGAATGTGAGGATAAGTATGAGATTTGTTAATGAATTAAAAGAAGGCGATATTGTTTCGGGGGTATATTTGTGTAAGACAAAGCAGGCGCTGAAAACAAAGGCCGGCAAGAATTACTATTCACTTCTTTTACAGGATAAGACAGGAACAATAGATACAAAGATTTGGGAGTTAAACGGCGGTATCGAGCATTTTGAACCGTTGGATTTTATTAAAATCGAGGGACAGGTGACACTGTTTCAGGGGACGCCGCAGCTGAATGTGCGCCGTGCACGCCGGGCAGAGGAGGGCACTTACAATCCTGCGGATTATATGCCGGTCAGCCGCTATGATATTGAAACAATGTACAAGGAGCTTCTGCAGTTTTGCAGCCGCCTGACACAGCCGTATCTGCGTGCCCTTGCGGAGAGCTTTTTTGTGAAGGACACGGCGTTTATCAAAAGCTTTAAAAGCCATTCGGCGGCAAAGAGCGTGCACCACGGCTTTGTTGGCGGCCTTTTGGAACATACGTTAAGCGTGGCAAAGCTTTGTGATTTTTATGTAGGACGTTATCCGATGCTCAACGGAGATTTGCTGATGACTGCGGCAATGCTTCATGATATCGGCAAGACGAAAGAGTTATCGCTTTTCCCTGAAAACGATTATACGGACGCGGGACAGCTGATTGGTCATATAGTGATTGGTGTGGAAATGATTCATGATAAGATTAAGGAGATTCCGGGTTTCCCTGAAATTCTTGAAAATGAGCTGAAGCACTGTATTGTCGCTCACCACGGCGAGCTTGAATACGGTTCTCCGAAAAAGCCGGCGCTGATGGAGGCGATGGCTTTAAATCTTGC
>USSL01000140.1 GCA_900557175.1 uncultured Eubacteriales bacterium | reverse complement strand
CAGTCACGGCAACGCCGCCTAAAAGTCTTGCAATCTCTCCGACAGACGCTTCCTCCGATAATTTTTCAATTTTTGTCGATGTATGTTCTGCCACATTTTTCTTTTCAATCACATAGTGGGCATCAGCCATTGATGCAATCTGAGGCAGGTGCGTAATACATATAATCTGATGCGTTTTTGCAATCACCGACAAGCGCTCAGAAACTTTTTGTGCTGTCCGCCCGCTGATTCCTGCGTCAATCTCATCAAAAATAAGCGTCTCCACATCGTCGGCATCGGCAAGCACGGATTTCACCGCCAGCATAACGCGCGACAGCTCGCCGCCTGAGGCAACCTGACCTAAAGGCTTTAAGTCCTCACCCGGATTTGTAGAAATCATAAACTCCGCCTCATCTAAGCCATTTGCACTTCCGGTTTCAAGTGTCTTAAAATGCATCTCAAAGCGGACGTCAAGAAAATTTAATTCCTTCAGCGCTAAAAGGATCAGCGCAGCAAGCTCCCTGCCCTTTTCGCGGCGTATTTTTGAAACCTGACCTGCCAGCGCCATATAAGTATCTTCTGCCCGCTTATAGTCTGCCCTCAGGTTTTTAAGGTATACTTCATAATTTTCAAGCCGCTCAAGCTCAGCCTGCTTTTCATCTTTATACTTGAGCACATCGGCAATTGTCCTGCCGTACTTTGTTTTTAAGGTATTGATTGTATCAAGCCGTTCCTCAACCGTTTTAAATGAAGCCTCGTCAAAGGTCATGTCCGCCATATAATCTGCCATTTCACGGTTAAAATCATTTAAAATACTGTCGGCATCATAAAGCTGCGACAAAAGTCCCGTGATAGCCTCGTCATAAACCTCGACATTCGAAAGCTCCCTTAAAGCTCTGCTGACAGCCTCCGAAGCCTCATTTGAACATAGGGCATAGGCCGCACCGGCACTCTCCATAATTTTGCGGCTGTGACTCATCTTTTTATATTCCGCCGCAAGCATCTCGTCCTCACCGTCCGAAAGCGCAGCTTCCTCAATTTCCCGGATAACATATTCAAGAAAAATCTGTTCTTTCTTTCGCTGCTCACTGTCTGTCACTGCATTTTCAAGCGACTTTTGAAGTGTCTTATAATTTTCAAACGCAGACGCCATTTCTTTTTTTAACGTCCCCAGTTTTTCCTTTGAAAATGCATCCAGTATTTCCAAATGACGGCTTTTATATAAAAGTGACTGATGCTCATGCTGTCCGTGAATATCAATCAAAAGCGATGCAATATCTCTGACCGTCTGTGCCGGAACAATCTCGCCGTTAATACGGCTGATACTTCTTGCCGGCGACATGCGCCGTGAAATCACAATATTGCCGTCTTCTGTCGGTATTTCCAGAGCCTCAAGCTTTTTTATAATTTCTGAGGATGCATCAACTTTAAAAAACAGCTCAACAAGGGCATAATCTGCACCCTTTCGAATCATATCTTTCGGCATCTTTTTGCCGAGTGCAAGATTGATGGAACCAATAATAATCGACTTTCCGGCACCGGTTTCGCCTGTAAGAATATTCAGATGATTTTCAAACTCAACCTCTATCTCGTCAATCAGCGCGAGATTTTTAACATGAATTGCCAAAAGCATATGTACGCCCTTCTACGAAAACTTAATAATTTTATTAATCAGCGCCATCACTCTGTATGTATCTTCCTCACTGTGAATGGCACACATAATTGTATCATCACCGGCGATACAGCCGACAAGCCCCGGAATCTCCATATGATCCAGCGCTGTCGCTACCGCCATCGCCATACCTGTCACTGTCTTAATGACCACAAGATTTGTTGCGATTGTATTTGATACAAAACCTTCTTTTAAAACTCTCGTGTACTTATTTGTAATCTCACTGTCCGGACTTACAATGACCGCATACTTCTGATTTTTCAATGTTCCCGGAACCTTCGCAAGCTTCAGTTCTCTGATATCTCTCGATACAGTTGCCTGTGTCACTGCAAACCCGACCTGATTCAAACGATCGGCAAGCTCCTCCTGCGTCTCAATTTCATTATTTGATATAAGCTCAATAATTTTTGCATGTCTTTTTGCTTTCATTTTTTATTACACCTCTATACTTCCTTAACATTTCCAATTTTATTCCTGAGAATTTCATAAAAATTACTTTTTTTAAGCTGGATAATATTTACACACAAGGCTGCGCGCTGTATCTGCACCCTGTCTGTTGATTCCAGCCGGAGGGCTGTCTGACCGTCGTAAGTCACAATCGCTTCCTCCTTCTGCGTCTTTCTCCGCCGTCCGATTTCAATCGTCACCTTTTCATCACCAGACACAACAATACTTCTTGCCGTCAGTGAATGGGGACATATCGGTGTAATGACCATGACTTCATTTTTAGGATATACAATCGGTCCCCCTGCCGATAAATTATATCCGGTCGATCCGGTCGGCGTCGATATGATCACGCCGTCTGCCGCATAAATGTCCACAAGGCTGTCATTAATCCACAGCTTTAATTCCACAAGTCTCGAAAAACCGGTTCTGCTGATAACAACATCATTCACTGCAATTTTTTCTGCAATGATCCTGCCATGATGGCACACACTTCCTGAAAGCAGCATCCTCGGCTCTGTCTCATATTCATCGCCCATCAGGCAGTCAAGCGCCCCAAATATGTCTTCCTTTTCTACGGCTGTGAGAAAACCAAGTGTTCCGAGATTAATTCCTAAAAATGGGACGCCGCAGCCGACATATTTCCGCGCAGCCTGTATGAATGTGCCATCGCCGCCGAGAACAAGAAGCACATCTGCCGTATGAAAAGACGCACTGTCTGTTGTCCAAGTTTTATGATGTGCCGTAAGATAATCACAGATAGCGTTCGTCACTTTAAGCCCGCTGTCCTTATCCATGTTTGTGATAATTCCGAATCTATCCATAGCTGCTTCCTAAAGCGTCTCATGCGCCGCATCGACGACAGCCTGCACATCGACCGGCACATCGCTGTAAATCACGCTGTCTGTGTGATTTTGAATATAAATAAGATATTCAATATTGCCCTCAGGGCCTTTAATCGGTGAAAAATCAAGTGTCAGCACTTCAAAACCGATACTTACAACATGATCGATAATCATATCAATAACTTCCCTGTGAACACTCTTTTCCCGGACAACACCTTTTTTGCCGACCTTTTCCCTGCCGGCCTCAAACTGAGGCTTAATAAGGCAGACCATACGTCCGTCATCTTTGAGCAGTGTCTTTGCCACCGGCAGCACTTTTTTCAAAGAAATAAATGAGACATCGACAGACGCAAAATCAATCGGCTCACCGATATCCTCCGGCGTCACATAGCGTATATTCGTCCGCTCCATGCACACAACACGCGCATCCTGTCTTAACTTCCAGTCAAGCTGCCCGTGTCCGACATCCACGGCAAACACCTTCACTGCGCCATTTTGAAGCATACAATCTGTAAAACCTCCGGTTGAAGAACCGATATCCATGCACACACAGCCTTCCACCGAAACGCCGAAATTCTTTATCGCCTTTTCAAGCTTTAATCCGCCGCGGCTGACATACTTTAATGTATGTCCCTTAATTTCTATTTTTGCTTTTTCTTCGTGAAACATCGTGCCGGCCTTATCCTCGCGCTCGCCGTTGACAAACACATTGCCTGTCATAATCATCGCTTTCGCTTTTTCTCTCGATGAAGCAAGCCCCTGTTTTACCAAAAGCACATCAAGTCTTTCTTTCATGAAATCTCCTCTTTACTGTTTTTAATTCTGTCAAGTATACGCCGTGCAGCCGACTGTTCATCAAGTCCCAGTTCCTCTTTTAATTCCTCCACATTGCCATGCTCGACAAAAATATCCGGTATACCAAGATTTAATACTTTCGGCATACTGCCCGGCTGCCCCGCATAAAAGGCTGCCACATTCTGCCCGAAACCGCCCGAAATAACATTTTCCTCCAAAGTTACAACAAGACGGTGATTTTTTGCAAGTTCTTCTAAAAGCGCCTCGTCAAGCGGCTTAATAAAACGCACATTGACAACGGTCGGTAAAAATCCTTCGCTCATCAGAATATCTCTTGCAAGTACCGCTGTCTTTGTCATCGTGCCGACAGCTAAAATCGCAATATCGCTGCCCTCATAAAGCAGCTCGCTCCTGCCTTCTAAAATCGGCGCACGAAATTCTTTAAGGCCGTCATAGGCCGCGCCTCTCGGATAACGGATTGCCAGCGGACCGTCAAAATGCTCTGAAAACTTAAGCGCATCATAAAGCTCGTATTTATTTTTCGGTGCAAGCACAGTCATATTCGGTATCGTATTCATATAGGACAAATCAAGAATCCCCTGATGCGTCTCACCGTCAGCGCCCACAAGACCTGCCCGGTCAATACAAAAAACAACCGGAAGACTCTGAATACAGACATCGTGGACAATCTGGTCATAGGCTCTTTGAAGAAATGATGAATACACAGCCACATACGGCTTCATTCCCGCTGCGGCGAGCCCTGCCGCAAATGTCACTGCGTGCTGTTCGGCAATGCCGACATCAAAAAACCTGTCCGGATATCGTCTTGAAAACTTTGTCAGTCCCGTGCCGTCCGGCATGGCTGCCGTAATCGCCGCAATTTTCGGATTATCTTTCGCCATTCTGAGCATAGCCATCGAAAAAACATCCGTATATGTCAGCGCTTTTTTTTCGCCGCCAATCGGCTTTCCTGTCGATACATCAAACTGGCCGATACCGTGGAACTGGGACGGCGCTTTTTCTGCCGGCTCATAGCCCTTACCCTTTTTCGTAATCACATGTAAAATCATCGGACGGCGGCTCCGCTTCGCCACCATGATCGCACGGACAAGCTGCCCAATATCATGCCCGTCAATCGGCCCTAAATAATTGATACCCATATCCTCAAAAAAACCGCTCGGCAAAAGTCTGTGCTTAATATTATCTTTTGACTGCTTCAGACCTTTTAACATCCGCTCGCCGATACCGCCGATGCGCTTTAAGGCAGTCTCCACATCATCTTTAAAATCTACATAAGATTGCTGCGTGCGCATATTGTTAAGATACTTTGAAAAACCGCCCACATTTTTTGAAATCGACATATTGTTGTCATTGAGAATAATAATCAGGCCGCCTTTAAACTCTGCCACATTATTCAGCGCCTCATAAGCCATACCGCCGGTCATCGAACCGTCGCCGATAACTGCAGCAACCGTATAATCGCCGCCCAAAATATCCCGTGCCCGCGCATAGCCAAGC
>USSL01000139.1 GCA_900557175.1 uncultured Eubacteriales bacterium | reverse complement strand
TCGGAGGAAGCAGAGACGGCGGCAGCAGAGATAACAGAGATAACCGCGGAAACCGTGACGGCAATAGAAGCTTCGGAGGAAACAGAGACGGCGGCAATAGAGATAACCGCGGCAGCAGAGATAACCGCAGCAGAGGACGCGATAAAGATGCCAAGTTTAATTTAGACAGTGCAATTTCAAAGGAAGTTGTTGTCACAAAAGACTCAACGAGAGAGACACGCCGAAACTTTAAGGATAAAGGTTCAAAGGATAAAAACAACAGAGACAGAGATAATGAAAAGAAAGGCTCAAAGAGCTTCCAGCTTTCAAAGAAGCCTCTGACACCGCCGGCAGCAAAGCCGAAGCCGGTTGTTGAAAAGGTGACAAATATTGAACTGCCGGATACAATTACATTAAAAGAGCTTGGTGATAAGATGAAGATTTCTCCGTCAGAAATCATTAAGAAGCTTTTTATGGCAGGAAAGATTGTGACATTAAATACAGAGATTTCTTATGAAGAAGCAGAAGAAATCGCACTTGAATATGATATTTTGTGTGAGCATGAAGTTGTTGTCGATGTAATTGAAGAACTTTTAAAAGAAGACGAGGAAAGCGAAGCTGATTTGAAGTCAAGACCGCCGGTTGTATGTGTTATGGGACACGTTGACCATGGTAAGACATCGATCCTTGACGCAATTCGTAAGACAAGTGTTACAACAGGTGAAGCCGGCGGTATTACACAGCATATCGGTGCTTATGTTGTTGATGTCAACGGACAGAAAATTACATTCCTTGATACACCGGGACATGAAGCATTTACGGCAATGCGTTTAAGAGGTGCGCTTGCAACGGATATTGCAATTTTAGTTGTTGCCGCAGACGACGGTGTTATGCCGCAGACAATTGAAGCAATCAACCATGCAAAGGCTGCAGAAATCGAAATTATTGTTGCTATTAATAAAATTGATAAACCAAGTGCCAATATTGACCGCGTAAAACAGGAGCTGACAGAGTACGGCCTTATTGCAGAAGACTGGGGCGGCGATACAATTATGGTGCCTGTATCTGCACATACAAGAGAAGGTCTGCCTGAACTTTTGGATATGATTTTACTTGTGGCAGAGATGCGCGAGCTTAAAGCAAATCCGAACAGAAATGCGAGAGGCCTTGTCATTGAGGCGAAGCTTGATAAGGGCCGCGGTTCTGTAGCGACGGTGCTTGTTCAGAAAGGTACTTTAAATGTGGGCGATACAATCGCAGTCGGCACAGCTTACGGCCGTGTCCGTGCAATGATCGATGATAAGGGACGCCGCGTGAAGAAGGCAGGCCCTTCAACGCCGGTTGAAATTTTAGGCCTGAATGATGTGCCTTTAGCCGGCGAAGTATTTGTCGCAACAGATTCAGAGAAAGAAGCCCGTGCTTTTGCAGAAACATTTATTGCAAATAATCGTGAGAAGATGCTTGCCGATACAAAATCCAAGCTGTCTCTTGACGGTCTTTTTGACCAGATTCAGGCCGGACAGATTAAAGATTTGAATATTGTTGTCAAGGCCGATGTCCAGGGCTCGGTAGAGGCTGTAAAACAGAGTCTTGTGAAGCTTTCAAATGATGAGGTTGCCGTAAAGGTTATCCACGGCGGTGTCGGTGCAATTAATGAATCTGACGTAACACTTGCTTCTGCTTCAAATGCGATTATTATCGGCTTTAATGTGCGCCCGGATAATACAGCAAAGCAGATTGCGGAACAGGAAAATGTGGATGTCCGTCTTTACAGAGTTATTTATAACGCGATTGAGGACGTGGAAGCGGCAATGAAAGGCCTTCTGGATCCGACATTCGAGGAACGTATTATCGGTCACGCGGAAGTGCGCCAGACATACAAAGTATCCGGCGTCGGTACAATTATCGGCGGCTATGTGCTTGACGGTAAAGTTTTAAGAGGCTGTAAAGCACGTCTGTTAAGAGATAATATCGTGATTCATGAAGGTGAGCTTGCATCCTTAAAACGTTTTAAAGATGACGTGAAGGAAGTCAATGCCGGTTATGAGTGCGGTATGTCCTTTGAAAAATATAATGACATCAAAGAGGGCGATAAGATTGAAATGTTTGTCATGGAAGAAGTTGAAAGATAAACAATCGCCGGATTGGAGTAAGATATGAGAAAGAACAGTATTAAAAATACGAGAATTAATGGGGAAGTTTTAAAAGAATTAAGCCGTATTATTTCGAGGGAAATTAAAGATCCGAGAATCAGCCCGATGACGAGTGTTGTTTCTGTTGAGGTTACACCGGACCTTAAATACTGCAAGGCATATATCAGTGTGCTTGGGGATAAAAAAGCGCAGGAGGATACGGTCGAGGGCTTAAAAAGTGCTGTCGGCTATATCCGCAAGGAGCTGGCACGCTCTGTAAATCTGCGCCATACGCCGGAAATTACATTTTGTCTTGACCAGTCCATTGAGTACGGTGTAAATATGTCAAAGCTTATTGATGATGTGACAAAAGACTTAAAGGACAGTGAGAGCGATGAAGAATAAACTTTTGGAGGCTCTTTGCAAAGCGAAGACTGTGGCTGTATCCGGCCACGTCCGCTCTGACGGCGACTGCGTCGGTTCATGTATGGCATTGTATCACTATATTAAAGATAATTATGCAGATACAAAGGCGGTTGTTTTTTTAGAGCCTGTGGCAGACAGCTATAAAGTGCTTGACGGTACAGAAAATATTGTTTCCGACAGTGAGAGCGATGAAATCTTTGATTTGTTTGTTGTCCTTGACTGTGGCGACAGAGAGCGTCTCGGTGCATTTGCAAAATATTTTGATCATGCAAAAAAGACGCTCTGCATCGATCATCATATAAGCAATACAGGCTTTGCGGATGAAGATGTCATCTGTCCTGAGGCAAGTTCGACATGCGAGGTGCTCTCGGATCTGTTTGATATGGATAAAGTCGGCTCAGAGTGCGCTAAGGCACTTTACATGGGCATTATGTGTGATACCGGCTGTTTTAAGCATACAAATACATCGGAGCATACGATGACTGTGGCAGGCCGTCTTATTTCAAAAGGTGTGCATACAGAGAAGATGATGGATGAGGTCTTTTATGAAAAGACATATATGCAAAATAAGCTTCTTGGTGAATGTCTCTTGGAGAGCCGGCTTTATCTTGACGGCCGTGTGATTGCTGCAAAGGTGCCACAGGCGCTTTTGTCAAAATATGGCGCTGTATCAAGTGATCTGGAAGGTGTCATCGACCAGCTCAGACTGACAAAGGGCACAGAAGCCGCAATTCTTATGACAGAAGGCAAAGACGGAAGCTTCAAGGTAAGTATGCGTGCAAAGGATAAAGTCAATGTGTCTGAAATTGCTGTAAGTCTTGGCGGCGGCGGCCATATTAAGGCGGCGGGCGCCACGGTTTATGCAGATGCCGACGAGACGCTTGTACAGATAATTGAGAGAATAGGGGAGCAGCTTAAAAACAATGATTGACGGAATGATTAATGTCTGTAAGGAAAAGGGCTTTACATCCCACGATGTTGTGGCAAAGCTCCGCGGTATTTTAAAACAGAAAAAGATAGGACATACAGGCACGCTGGATCCGGATGCGGTCGGCGTGCTTCCGGTATGCCTCGGCAAGGCCACGAAGCTTTGCGATATGATTGCGGATAAAGATAAAGTCTATGAGGCAGTTATGCGTCTCGGTGAGACAACGGATACGCAGGATATTTCTGGCACAGTGCTTCATAAAACGCCGGCCGATTTTACTGTATTGTCAAAGGAGGCCATTGAGGAGGCTGCTTTAAGCTTTGTCGGCGATTACGACCAGCTTCCGCCAATGTATTCGGCAATTAAGGTCGGCGGAAAGAAGCTTTATGAGCTTGCAAGAGCAGGGGTAGAGGTTGAGAGAAAACCGCGCCGTATAAAGATTAATTCTTTGAGGGTTAATGATATTAACCTTGAAGATGATATTAAGACGGTTACAATTACTGTAGACTGCTCCAAAGGAACCTATATCAGGACCTTATGCCATGATATCGGACAGAAGCTTGGCTGCGGCGGCACCATGAAAAGCCTGAAGCGCACAAGAGTGGGCATTTTTACCATTGACGGCGCGCTGAAGCTTTCCCAGCTGGAAGAACTGGCGGCGCAGGGCAGGCTGGAAGAAAAGGTGATACCTGTGGAAGCGATGTTTACAGAGCTTCCTGCCCTTACGGTGAAGGACGCTTTTGCCAGGCTGATAGAAAACGGGAATGCCTTTTATCCCGGCCAGGCGGAGGAAAGCGTAAGGACTCCGGACGGCGGACAGGTGAGAGTGTATGACAGAAAAGGACGTTTTTACGGCATCTATGCCTTTTCGGAGGAAAAGGAAAGGTATCAGCCCGTAAAAATGTTCCTGTAATGTGACTGTGAAGGAACCAAACCCTTTAGATAAATATCCCGCAGAAATAACGGAAAGTACGGATACTGGAGTGATTCAATGCAGATAATTTCGGGTACGACAGAATTTGAATGTAAACACCATACGGCGGTGGCCATCGGCAAATTTGACGGCATTCATCAGGGCCACAGAATGCTTCTTTCTCAGATTCTGAAGGCAAAGGAGGATGGGCTGCAGTCGGCGGTTTTCACCTTTGATCCCCCTCCAGGGGTGTTTTTCTCAGGGAAGCCGCAGGCGGAGCTGACAACCAAGGAAGAAAAAAGACGGGTTTTTGACCGGATGGGAATCGATCTTCTGATTGAATTCCCCATGAATGCGGTAACCGCGGCCATGCCGCCGGAGACCTTTGTCCGGGAAGTGCTGCATGACAGGCTGCAGACAAGGTTTATTGCGGCAGGGACGGATCTTTCCTATGGAGACAGAGGAAAGGGGGACTGGCATCTTCTGCAGGCCATGTCCGAACGGATGGGTTATCAGGTACAGGTTATCGACAAAATCATGTATAACGGCCGGGAGATTAGCTCCACCTTTGTGCGGGAAGAGGTGCAGAAGGGAATATGGAGCTGGTGGAACGGCTTTTGGGCGCTCCCTACTGTGTGGCGGGGAATGTCATGCATGGGAAAAGGCTGGGAAGGACGCTGGGGATGCCCACGGTGAACCTTTTTCCTCCCAGGGACAAGCTCCTGCCCCCAAACGGCGTGTATCTTTCCCGGTTATCCGCCGGAAACAGACAGCTGAACGGCATTACAAATATCGGTTGCCGGCCTACGGTGAGCAACAGCGGCCAGATGAGCGTGGAAACATATCTTTATGATTTTAATGAGGAAATCTACGGGGAATATGTGGAGGTGAGCCTGTACTCCTTCTGCCGTCCGGAGATGAAGTTTTCAAGTGTGGAAGAATTAAAGCAGAATATGGC
>USSL01000138.1 GCA_900557175.1 uncultured Eubacteriales bacterium | reverse complement strand
ATAAGCGCGCGGACTTCGTAGGCAACGCAGCGTATCGCAAAACTGTTGCATCGTCTTTCCAGTGTGATAGTAAGCGTTTTGCAACATACTTACAAACTGAAATTTACAATAGGAACAATAGTAAAAAGCGCTGCAGAAAATATTTATTCCGCAGCGCTGAAGAATGTTTCACGTGAAACATTGAATGTGTTTGGTTGTTTTTTAAGAATTTTGTGTAATATTTAATATTAGTTTACATCTGCTCAGGGCAGGAGATTCCGAGAAGTCCAAGAGCGTCTTTTAATACATTTTTTGTGATTGCAACGATGTTTGCACGGGTGTATTTAAGTGTCTCGTCTTCAACATTAATCTGACATTCATGATAGAATTTGTTGAATGCCTGTGCAACTGCAACAGCAAAACGTGCGACAACTGATGGTTCATATTTTTCAGAAGCATCTTTAACGACAGAAGCATATCTTGAAATCTCTTTTAAGAGAGCCATGGATGCTTCGTCAGTCAGTGCACTATAGTCGATTGTCGCAGGAACATCACCGATTTTTCTTAAAACACTTGCGGCACGGGCATATGTGTACTGAACATATGGGCCGGTCTCGCCGTCAAAGTTGAGAATCTTTTCCCAGTCGAAAGTGACATCTTTAATTCTCTGATTGTATAAGTCGTTAAAGAGAATTGCGCCGATACCGACCTGATGAGCAACTTCTTCTTTGTTTGGAAGTTCAGGATTCTTCTCGTTGATGATATCTTTAATTTTCTGTATGGATTCGTTTAAAATATCTTCTGCGTAAATGACATTGCCTTTACGTGTTGATAATTTTCCACCCTTTAAGCTGACTAAGCCGTAAGGAACGTGAACAAGGTCTTTAGACCAGTCATAGCCCATCATGCTGATTACAGTAAACCACTGTGCAAAGTGCAGCTTCTGTTCAAGACCTGTAACATAAATACATTTTGAGAAATCATAAGTTTTCTTACGATATAAAGCGGCAGAAATATCTCTTGTTGCATAGAGAGAGCTTCCGTCTTTTTTTGTGATAAGACAAGGCGGCATATTGTATGCTTCAAGGTTTACAATCTGAGCGCCGTCGCTTACTGTGATCAGACCTTTTTCTTTTAATTCATCAATGACAGCAGCCATCTTGTCATTGTAGAAACTTTCGCCGGCATATGAATCAAATTCGATGCCAAGCATATCGTAAACACGCAAAAATTCTTTAAGACTGATTTCTCTGAACCATTTCCAAATGCTTAAGGCTTCTTCGTCGCCCTGTTCCATTTTTGTAAACCATGCACGGGCTTCATCGTTTAAGCTGTCATCTTTTTCAGCTTCATCATGAAATTTTACATAAATATTCATTAATTCAGAAATGCCGTTTTCTTCAATGGCTTCTTTACTTCCCCATTTTTTGTAGGCAACAATAAGCTTTCCAAACTGTGTACCCCAGTCGCCGAGATGGTTAATTCTTACAACGTTATAACCAAGCTTTTTGTAAATATTATTTAAGGAGTTGCCGATAATGGTTGTTCTTAAATGGCCGACATGAAAGTTCTTGGCAACATTTGGGGATGAGTAGTCAATACAAATTGTTTTCCCGCTGCCTTCATTAGAACCGCCATAATTATCTGAATTAAGATAATTTTCCACAATTTGTCTGGCAAATAAGGATTTATCCACAAAAAAGTTAAGATATCCACCCTGAACTTCGATTCTGTCAAGGAAATCCGGTTTTTCAATTTTTTCTTTTAATTCATTAGCAATCATTGGCGGTGCTTTTCTGAATACTTTGGCAAGGCGGAAGCAAGGAAAAGCAAAGTCGCCCATATCCGATTTCGGAGGAATTTCAATCATGCTGTCAAGTTCTTCAGCAGTCAGTTCATCAATGTACTTTGAGAGTAATTCAATGACTTTTTGTTTCATAAAAATTAGACATCCTTTCATATAATTTAATTATGATTATAAAATGCATAAATATACATATATATGCAAAAACAATTAAATAAGCCAAAGTGATATTGGCATACATTCCTTTATTTTACTACATTTTGCGCTAAATATCTATCAAAAAATGTTTGTATAATACAAAATATTATCATATAATGAAAGTATGGTCAAAGATATTGTGACAATACTGATTGTGAGGTGGTTTTTAAATGAAGAAGCAAAAGTTATTGAAAACAGTGCTCATTTCATCGGCTGCCATCGGCGCCGCTTGGGCTGTGAATAAAGCGATTTTTCATTATTCAACAATGCGAAAAATGTTATCTTCTGAACACGGCCATATTTATAAATGGCGTTTTGGAAATATTTACTACAGAAAGAATGGCGAAGGGACGCCGCTTTTGCTTGTTCATGATTTGTCATGTGATGCTTCGGGATATGAATGGAAATATGTGGCAGATGAACTGGCAAAAAAACATACAGTATATGTCATTGATATGATTGGCTGCGGTCATTCGGATAAGCCAAAGATAACGTATACAAATTATTTATATGTTCAGCTTCTCAACGAGTTTATCAAAGAAGTTATCAAAGGAAAGACAGATGTGATGACAAGCGGACGTGCATCTTCTTTAGCTGTCATGGCCTGTCATATGGAACCGGACTTATATAATAAGCTTGTGTTTGTAAATCCGCCGTCAGTCAGAGAAGCGGCAAAAACACCGGATTTTAAAAGTAAGCTTTTAAAATATGCTCTTTGTATGCCGGTTGCTGGTACATTTGTTTACAATATGTGTTTTACAAAAGCAATGACGGCAAAGCGGTTTGAGAAGAAATATATTTCAGACGGAGAAAAGGTGCGGCAGGCAGATATTGAAGCTTATCATGAGGCGGCACATCTTGGAAAAACAGCGTCAAAGTATCTTTATGCCAGTATATTAAGTCATTTTACAGAAGTTAATATTGTGCGGGCGCTGAAGGCGAGTGATCACAGTATGTTTATTATCGGCGGAGAAAAATGTGAAAATATAAAAGAAATTATGGAAGAATATACAATGCTGAATCCGGCCATTGAAGCAGTGACTGTGAAGGACAGCAGGGCGCTGATCCATGTGGAAAGACCGGAAAAAATTGTGGACAACTGTGCTGTGTTTCTGTAAGATTGTGGATGATATAATATCGGTCAAAGTTTGAGAATAAAATAAGCAGAAGAAAGATTGAGAGGTGAGTCTATGCACGATTATATGAGAGCCGTAGGCTTCAGTGAGATGGACAAAAGCGAATTGAGAAAGGTTATAAAGTCGGTCATAGATGAGCCGAAGTGTGAATATGCGACTGACGGCGAGGATGCTGTGATTGCAGAGCGGTCAAAGGACGTTGGCGAGCGTATCGGAATTACAGTATGCGGTGAGTATGACAGGGATGGAAGCTTTGTGGAGGAATATTATTTCCCATACTTAAGAGGTGACAGTATTTCGCTGACAAGCGATGTTTCAGTGGAAAAACATGCGGACAGAGATTCGTATGTGGGCATTGTTGAACAGATAAATCTTGGCGTTTCCCTTGCATTTTATTTGCTGAACAGAGTTGAATATGTAGATCATCGAAACTATGTGAAGCATGACACGGCAATGAAAGCGGTTTATTTATCGGCACTTTCAATTTCGGGAAAGGTACTTTTGCCAATGGAGGTTGATTTTGACCGTATTATAAAAGTGGCAAAAGCGAGAGAAAAGCGTGAAAGTCTGATGATGGCTGCAAAAGAGGGAAATGAGCAGGCTATTGAGAATCTGACGCTTGAAGATATCGACTTATTTTCAGCAGTGACAAAGGCGGCAAAAACGACCGATGTACTGACACTTGTGGAGACATGTTTTATGCCGTACAGCATTTCTTGCGATGAATATTCAATTGTCGGAAATATTGTCGAGGTTCATGAAGTGGAAAATAAGCTGACAAAAGAACAGCTTTACCGGCTTAAAGTAGAGTGTAATGGCCATATATTTGATATCTCGATTAATAAGAAGGACCTTCTGGGGGAACCGGCGCCGGCAAGGCGCTTCAGAGGTGTGATATGGATGCAGGGATATGTGGAGTTTGCGACGATATAAAGTTTAAGGAGATTGCATTTTTTTACTGGAATATTATGAATGTGGAGAATGATTATCATTTATAATTAAAATTTTGAAGCCTGGTGGAGAATTTGTGGGAAAAGTAAGGGAAAATAGATTTAAAATAGTAGATAAAGTGGGGAATCTTGTGATGGATAATCAATACAACGTGTATGTAAAGAATATTGCAGAAGGACAGCCGTTATGTTTTTATACATGCGGCTGTCTTGTCAGTGAAGTCGGCTTTATTCATGTCCATAGGGTGTTGGATATGGATGTACTGATTTTTGTTCAGGAGGGTACGCTGTATATTACAAAAGACGGCACGGAATTTGTTGTTAATCAAGACGAGTATATCCTTCTTGAAGCGGGCAGTGAGCATTGGGGAACAAGAATGCAGAAAGGTCCGCTTTCGTATATGTGGGTGCATTTTGCTGCGCCGAAAATACGAAGTACATCGATACCGGATGAGAATTTTGAGTATATCATACCGGAATATAAAAAAGCTTCAAATCCGCAGCGTATTCATCTGCTTTTCAGGCAGCTTCTTGATTTTCAAAGGCATGAGTCGCCGTATTCAAAAAATATACTGTCGTGTGCGCTGGAACTGCTTTTGATGGAAATGACGCAGCAGTGTCTTGATGAGAAATATTCTTTTAAAGAAATGTCATCGAAAATTTATAATATATGTCAGTGGATTAAATCGAATTGTCAGAGGAAACTTAATGCCGGTGTTATTGCCGGGCACTTTCATTATAATGCGGAATATCTTTCATTGCTTTTTAAAAAAGAAACCGGATATACGCTGATTCAATATTTAAACCGCACGCGGATTGAAGTGGCAAAGCGGCTTTCGGAGACAGATGGCATTACAGTCAAAGAAACCGCCTATTCCAGCGGTTTCTCCGACGAAAAATATTTTATGCGTATGTTTAAAAAACAGGAGGGCATGACACCCTTAGAGTATAGAGAGGCTTTCAGAAAACATAGCATTAATTGTTAGCAGATGTCTTTTCTGAAAAATAAACTGTGTAGGTTTCGTCTGTGACATCATAAAGCGGCTTGAAAGTGATGTTTTCAGGCTGTCCCTTTGTAATATATTCGTTTTGTTTCCATGGAAAGGTGCCATATGTATGCTCAATCTGAGGTACAAAGATGCTTTCAGGATTGTCAAAGTCTTCGCGAAGGCTGCAGTCCTTGTCTATCATGCCGGCAAGGACGATCGGACCATCCACGGCGGCTGCAAGATACGGCATATCTTCAAGACGTTCCATCTTAATTTCACTTCCAAATAGTATGCTTACTGTATCATTCTCCCATGTTTTTGAAAT
>USSL01000137.1 GCA_900557175.1 uncultured Eubacteriales bacterium | reverse complement strand
CCGTCAGAGGAAGAACAGTTTGAGGTTTATAAGCAGGCGGCTCAAATGATGGATGGAAAGAAAGTCATTATTCGTACAATGGATATCGGTGCAGATAAACAGGCAGATTATTTGAATATTGGATATGAGGAAAATCCTGCCTTAGGTTATCGCGCCATTCGTATATGCCTGTCGCAGCCGGAGATTTTTAAAGTGCAGCTTCGGGCGCTGTTCCGGGCAGCAGCTTATGGCAACATTTCAATCATGTATCCGATGATTACATCGGTTGATGAAGTTGTTCAGATTAAAGCCATTGTCTCTGAGGTGAAACGTGAGTTGTCAGCTGCCGGGATTTTTTTCCGGGATGACGTCGAGGAGGGCATTATGGTTGAGACACCGGCGGCAGCGCTGATGACGGATGAACTGGCTGCTTATGTTGATTTCTTCAGTATCGGCACAAACGACCTGACACAGTACACACTCGCTGTTGACCGGCAGAATCAGAAATTGGAACCTTTTTATAATGCACATCATAAGGCAGTTCTAAAACTGGTGAAGATGACTGTGGACAATGCCCACGCTGCCGGAAAATGGGTGGGCATATGCGGTGAGCTCGGCGCAGATACGGCGCTTACGAAAAGCTTTTTGGAGATGGGCGTTGATGAACTTTCTGTTGTCCCGTCCATGGTGCTGAAAATAAGAAAAACTGTCCGGGAAATGGAATAGATAATAAAAAAGCTGTCCGTTGGGGCAGCTTTTTTGCGTCTTGCACTCGGGGCGGTAAAAATGGTATACTGTAGTCATAAAATCCAAAATAAGGGAGGCGTAAACAATGTTTTGTTCTCAGTGCGGATATATGCTTGATGAGGCTGATAAGTTTTGTCCGAAATGCGGCGCGCCTGTGAAAGCGGAGCGGGCGCAGCGTGAAGCAGGATATGAAGATATAGATTACGGTGGTTTTGAGGATGAGCCATATGATTTTTCTGAGACAGATGACGGCAGGCGGCCGACGCGCACATCGGAAAAAAATGGCGGAAGGATGCCCGGAGAAGATAAGAACCAGCCGGATAAGACAGAGAAACAGAAGAATAAGACAGAAAAACAGAAGAAGTATGTGATGATTTTGTGCAGTGTTTTCGCTGTTTCAGCGCTGCTTATTATTGCCGGCTTTGTCGGTTTTAGTATTTATAAAAATCACCGGCTCAGTAATCTCAAGGAAGCTTATACAGCTTATGAACAGGTTATGGATGAATATATGATTGAGGATGAGGTGTATAAGACGCTGCTTGCAAGAGCACAAAATGCCATTCAGAATAAAGATATTTCAGAGGCAAAGGTTATTGAAAATGAGCTTAAGGAGGCGCGTGAGGCGATTGAGGCAAGCTCTGAAAGTCGTGAGAAGCTTTCGACGCTCAAAACAGAGTATACTGAGATTTTTTCAAAATACCGGATTTCGGGCGAATACAAGGAAGGCTATGATACGGTCATGAAGTCTTTGGATGATGCGATCGCGGCTGCGGATGAAAAGCAATTTTCTGCGCTGAAGAAGCAGCTTGAGTCATTGAAAATCAACCTGAATACGGCAAATCAGCAGGAAGTGACGAATATTAAAAATGAGATTACGGCGCTTGATGTTTCGGATGCAGATGGAGATGATGCAAAGCTTTTGAAAGATTATGAGGCTCAGGCGGAAGCGGCGCTCGCTGAAAAAAATTATGCGGCGGCACTGGATATTCTTGAAGTGTGGAAAAATGACGCCGGACGTATTGCTGAGAAAATAAAGAAAGAGCGTGAGTCAAAGGCTGAGAGCATGAAGGCTGAGCAGGAGCGGCTGGAATCAGAAAGCCGTGCGGCGGAGAGTGAAAAAGAAGCGCTTTCGGGCGATTATATTCTTCCGGAGAGCAATACAAGACTTTTGACAGAAGGTGATTTAGAGGGTCTGTCCGCCCATGAACTGATGCTTGCAAGAAATGAAATTTATGCCCGGCATGGACGAAAGTTTATTGACGAGCAGATACAGGCATATTTTAATGGAAAAAGCTGGTATAACGGAACAATAGAGGCGGCAGATTTTGATTCATCTGTTTTAAGTGAGATTGAGCGTGCCAATATTAGTTTTATCGGGGCACATGAATAAAGGAGGCAGCTTATGGATTTTATAGATAATCTTGCAGCGGCAGGCAAAGAAGCGGCTGTCAAGGCAAAGGATACGGCTGAGATTTTGAAATGGCGGGCTAAAATCGGTCTTGAAAAGGATAAGATGAACAAGACATATGAGGCTATTGGACGTTTGTTTGTATCCCTTCATGAGGAATGTCCGTCGGAAGATTATTTTGACTTTTATGCAAAGCTTAATGAATCTAATTTTTTGATTGAGCAGTATGAGGATGAGATTGCGAAGGTAAAGCAAAACGGCGGTGCAGGCGCTTCGTCTGATGGTACGATTATCTGTCCTTATTGCGGTGAAGAAATTGATGCAGAAAGTATTTACTGTCCGAAATGCGGGAAAAATATTTACAAATAAGAAAATAGGAAAAGAGAAGCTATGGGTATAAGAACATTTTTATCAGTTGCAGCATGTAAAACGTCACGCTTTATGCTGAGAAAGCTCGGCAAGGGCGGCACAAACGTTCCGGGGCGCATTGCGCTTAAGCTTTATCCGGATGTGCTCGGAAAGCTGGCCGGGGGCGTGACGACGATTATTGTTACAGGAACGAACGGCAAGACGACGACTTCAAGAATGATTGAAAAGAGTCTTTTGGATTCCGGTTATAAGTTTTTTTCAAATAAATCCGGCGCTAATATGCTCAGCGGTATTACGGCGGAGTTTGCGATGAATTCAACACTTGGCGGCAAAAATAAATATGAGTACGCCCTTATTGAGTGCGATGAGGCGGCCTTTAAGACGGTCAGCAAGTATGTGAATGCGAAATGCGTCGTTGTGACGAATGTTTTCAGAGACCAGCTTGACCGTTATGGCGAGGTGACGCACACATTAAACAGTATTTTAACAGGCATTAAAAATTCGCCGAATGCAGTTGTCTGCATTAATGCCGATGACTCCCTGTCTGTATCCATGAAGGATGAAATTTCCAATAAGGTTGTTTTTTATGGTGTTGAGAGTGAGATTTATAAAAACAGAGTTGAGGAAATGTCCGACGCACCTTACTGCATTAAATGTAAGAGTGAGTATGTTTATGACTATGTGACTTACGGACATCTCGGCGGATTCCGCTGCCCGAACTGCGGTTATCACCGTCCGGCGACAGAGGTTTCTGTGGAAAAGGTCATTGAGAGTACGCCGGATAGCTCAACCATTCTTTTGAAACTGCATGGCAAGGAATACACGACGACGATTAATCTGCCGGGCGGCTACAATATTTATAACGGTGCGGCAACGGCTGCCGCGGGTTATGTGCTTGGCTTAAAGGACGAGACGATTGTCGATGCGTTAAGCAATTTTGAGTGCGGCTTCGGGCGTATGGAGAAATTTACAATCAACAATACGGACATCCGTATGATTTTAATTAAAAATCCGGCGGGCTGCAATCAGGTACTCAATTTCCTCAGCAACAATACAGAGCCGTCTTTATTTATTGTTGCATTAAACGATCGTTTTGCCGATGGCACGGATATTTCATGGATATGGGACGTTGATTTTGAGAAGCTGAATCAGATTTCTGAAAAGCTGACAGAAATATGGGTGACAGGACGCCGTGCTGACGAGATGGCAATGCGCTTCAAATATGCGGGCATTCCGGTTGAGAAAATCAAGGTAATCAAAGATTATGAAAAGCTTATTGAAAGTGCGGCAGATCAGAGTGCGCCGGTTTATATTATGCCGACATATACAGCGATGCTTGACATTCGTGAGATTTTCAGCAAAAACTACGGCTTTAAAGAGTTCTGGGAGTAGGAGGAAGTCATGTACAATTTAAAAATATGCCATTTATATCCAGATATTCTCAATTTGTATGGTGACCGCGGCAACATCATCTGTATGCAGAAGCGTATGCAGTGGCGCGGGATTCAGACGGAGATTGCAGAAATTTCGGTTGGCGATCAGTTAAACTATGATGATTATGATATTTTCTTTATCGGCGGCGGTCAGGACTTTGAGCAGGGTGTGTTGCTTGAAGACCTGGCAAAGGGCAAAAGCGAGGCTATTGCCCATGCCGTTGATGAGGAAAAGGTATTTCTTGCAATTTGCGGCGGCTATCAGATGCTTGGCAATTATTATAAAACGTGGGACGGCAAGGAATGTAATTTTATCGGCGCCCTTGATTTATATACGGTTGGCGCAAAGGAACGCATGATTGGCAATTATATGTATCAGTGCGACGAGACGGACGGCGGCATTGTTGTTGTCGGTTTTGAAAATCATTCTGGTAAGACATATCTTGGCGATAAGGTGCGCCCGATGGGCAAGGTGCTTTCCGGTCACGGAAATAACGGCGAGGACGGCACCGAAGGCGCCCGCTATAAAAATGTTTTTGCAACCTACAGCCACGGCTCACTTCTTCCGAAGAACCCGAAGCTGGCGGATTATATTTTAAAAACCGCGCTTAAGCGCAAATACCCGGATATCAGTCTTGAAGAACTGGACGATACATTTGAAAACAACGCCCACGACTATATGGAAAAAAGACTGGCGGGGAAATAGAAGTCAGAGCTGAAAAAACATAAAAATAACCAATGTAAAAACACTACTTTTGGCTTATGAGAGAAAAGTAGTATTTTTGTGTAATTATTATGTGTGGATGGGCTTGACGATACGAAGCGTTTGTGATAAAGTATAAAATATATTATACTAAAATTTATTTTTGGTAAATATTAACAAAAACTTATATATGCTCATAATCGGTTGAGTGTTTCTACCAACTACCGCAAATAGTTGTCTATAAGTTTTCACAGTATAGTTGTCTGTGGAAATATTGGACGTTTTGCGGTAGTTTTTTTGTTTATAAGAAAGCTGTCAAAGCAGCAGCCTATCGGTGCACAAAATGTCATAGAATATTATAAAGATATGTTTTACAGACAGCGGAAAGGAGAGAGAATGAAAAGGTTTGTACTCAAAGGACACATTTGTTACAGCGAGAATGCCGAGCGCATGACAATCTGTGAAAACAGCTATCTGTTATGTGAAGACGGACACTGCTGCGGGGTGACAAAACAGCTCCCGAAGGACTGGCAGTCGGCCGAAATCAAAGATTATGGCGATTGTTTAATTATACCGGGGCTGGTGGATCTGCATATGCACGCGCCCCAGTACGGCTTTTGCGGTATGGGCATGGACATGGAGCTTTTAGAGTGGCTTGAGCATCAGGTATTTCCTGAGGAAGCAAAGTATGCCGATCTGGAGTATGCAAAAAAAGGTTATTCCATTTTTGCTGAAAATCTCAAAAAGGG
>USSL01000136.1 GCA_900557175.1 uncultured Eubacteriales bacterium | reverse complement strand
GTGGCACGCTGCGCCTTTCTATGAACACCGCACACTTATGGACGGCAGCGAGGGCTGCAAGTATGTACAATGCTTAGGCAAAAGGAAGCACTTACTTACAAGTATTTACTTTTGCCGGCACGAAAGCGAGAAAATCATAAGCGCATAGCGCAGCGGATGCATTTCATAATACAGACGCATCAGCTTCTATAAATGTCAATGATTCAAATTCAAATCCTGTATCTTCTGCAAATACAACCTTTAAGTTTTGAACACCCACAATACCTTTCGCTTCAAAACACTGCTTATAGAAAGTTTCCGAAGATAATTCATATGCTTCACCCGCATTTGGTTCAAATGTAAATGGATAGTACCCAAATTCTGTCGACTGCCCGTTTATATCTTCCTTAAGGCAGGTCATATAACCTTTTACCAGCTGATTTTTTGTCGTTCGGCCTTTGAGGATTGCCAATAAGCTGCCGTTTTCTCCAAAGTCAACTCGGTTAAAGATGACAGATACAGGTCCCGAAATTTCACCAACATAGTTTTGCATCACTCGATGACTTCCGCCCACGCCGTCAATAATAATAGTATCTGCTGCCACCGACTCCGGATCAAGCTGTCTGTATGGATTCATATAAGCCAGAGAAGTTTCACCGAAGCAAAAGCCCTCAAACACAAAGCCGTCTGAAGATATTTTAATTTTAATGGTCCTAATGCCGGTCTGCCGCTGTATTTGAATTGTCTGTTTTTCTCTGAAGTTTCTCCAAAAACAGTTTCGGCAATTTTTTTACCATTCTCCTCGTTATATATTTCCACCAAAATACACTGAGAACCCAAAATTTCACCTTCAACAGTAACACTGTCTGCACCCTTTTCACCAAAATCTATATTTTTAAATACCGTGCTATAGCCTGACGGCATCCCACATACACCGCTGTCCTTTTTAAAAACGCCAACAGACGCGGCATCATAATCTGATGCCGCGATAAATTCATAGCCGTCTCTGCATTCTTCTCCGCAGGCAACAACTCTGTCAAGCGCCTGAATGTCAGCACAGGCCTCCGGATTAAAGGCTTCCGAAGCCATATACTCCACAATAGACTTGTAAAGCTGCGCCGCTTCCGGATAGATAAAACGCTGCTTTTTCAAATCAAAGGTACAAACCATCAATTTTCCCCGGCCAACCTGTACTTCAAAAAGGCTGCCCAGCTTTCTTCCCCATTCCATATGGTCTATATTCCATGTAAGCGGACGGATATCCGGCGGAAGTTCATCCATAATTATCGCCCGTGAACCTTTCATAAGATTAAACCACTGATAATCATTATATTCATCTGTGACAAATTTTTTGAAAACAGGATGTTCTTTTTGTATATACATGCCCATTGTATGCGCATCCTGATTAGATCGATGAAACATTCTGCTCCAGTAATCTGTTGTAAACCTCACCGCAACACTTTCCGGCAGCACACGAACATCAGGCGTCGGCAAAAGCAGCACACTGCCGCCGTCAAGAAGAAGCTGCTTTGTATTATCGTCCCATTTTTCACATACAATTACACTGTCTGATACCGGCTGTGTCCCGATTTCAGGATAAACCCAAAGCTCATAGCTGTTTTCATTACCGATTTTTTCAGAACCTACAATGAGGCAAAGCTTTTTATTTTCCCTGATTTCTGACAAATCACAGGTGAAACACTCTGATTCAGTAACAGCGCCCTGAGCCACTTCCGAAAGCTTCATACAGCCTTGAGAAAGCAAATGAGAACCATCCTCAAGCTTCCAGTAAATATCAACATTTTCCATATTTGACGGCGTATAATTCACAATCGCCGCCCTTGCCGATATTTTTTCCATATTTGTATAAATTAATTTAGGCAGAAGCGCCAACACAACAGCCGGTTTATTGAAATTTGCATATTGCGCTTTTGTAAAACCGCCGGGCTTTTCTTCCATAAAATTATCAAGCATACCAACATGCGCTGTACCCTGTCCCGGAAAATCCTGAATACTCAAAAGCTGATATCCCGCAAGGTCGTGAGATCGCAAAGATGTTTCTATATCCGCCCGGTAGCCAATGGCAGAAACTCTTGCTGATACTTTTGAAAAAATCTCATTCATTTCAAGCAGGCCATGGTGTTTCATCACATCTCTATAGTACTTTAAATTTCTCGCCTCAAAAATGCCTTTGTCATACTTTGGAATTTCTTTGTCAAAATATGGCAACGTCTGATACTGTCCCGTTTCATGACTCATTACCGGTTTTTCATAACCTGTCAGCGCACCATCAAAATTAAATTCTGTATTCGGCGCAAGTGTTTCGATAAGTCCGGCCCGCTCATCGTCTACCCACGAAAAAGAAATTCGTATCTGATCCTTTTGCGCTGTCGAATGCGTCTTGCACGTTGTCCAGTAATCATCCTCCTCATTAAAAGACGGCTCCCAAAAGTTATTATTACTTCCTTCGGCATATAGTCTTGTTCCATCCTCCGCCTCACAGAATTTTTTAAATTCCTGAGCATATCGTCGATTATCTGAGGAATATGTATCAAGCTCATTCCCCCATGCCATCATTACAAAAGAAGGATGGCTTGCAAGTGTTCTCAAAATACGCGCAGCCTCAGCCCTATAATATTTTGCCGTGGAATCGTCGTCTTTTTCCGGTCTAAACGGCGCACCGCCAAAAGCATAAAGTTCAGGCTGCATATAAATACCAAGCTCATCTGCAGCCGCAAAAGCCTGACGCGGCGGTGTCCACGAATGAAAACGGAAGAAATTGATACCCATTGCTTTTGCCTTACTAAAAAATTCAAGCCATTCTTCTTTTTTCATATACGGGTAACCTGTCAGCGGAAAGACTGCCGAATTTCCTTCACCGCGCAAAAAAGTTTTAATGCCGTTGATTGCAAATTTTCGCCCGCTCGAAGAAAATTCACGCATGCCAAAGCGCTCTGTCACCGTATGTTCCAGTATTTCTCCATCAACATTCAAAGACAAGCGCGCCCACAGTGTATAAAGTGCCGGATCAAATTCAGACCACAGCCGCACGCCTTCACCCATCTCATAACACAACTGTGCAGTCTGACGTTTACTGCCGTTTAATTTCAGCGAATATTTCTTTTCCAAAATGCAGTTCACATCTAAAGATACTTCACCTTCAAAGTTTAAATCATTATAAATATCTGCCTTCATAAGTACCTGATTACTGTGAATATCCGGATACAATCTAAGACGCTCGATGCCGACAGCCGGAAGTATTTCTATATAAAATTCACCGATAATACCGTTCCAGTTTGTCACTGTTTCTTCTGTCAGCATATGACAGCCTGTGCCTACAGGATAATTGTCATTTGTCACTTCAATCGTAAGGACATTATCTTCACCGGCTTTCACATCTGTCAGGCAGTAAATCTGTTCTGTACCAAGTGTATCTGACGATGTTCCAAAGCATGTGTGCTGCAAAACATCATTCATCCACACACGCGTCATTTTCGTTCTTTCCATCACTAAAATCACACGTTTGTTCCCGGCTTCTTTCGGAATATTTATCACGCGCTCATAAACCGCGGCGCCTGTATACATATACTTGCGATTCAGACGGTTAATGGTAAGCTCTTTATTTACATGACCTTTTTTATTTTCATCAAGTGTCCCCGGAAGAAAACATTCCTCCTCAAAAAGATGCTCTCCCTTTTCATATGCTCCCAGTTTCAGGCGCCATACGCCTTTTAAATCAATTCTCTCACTTATATTTTTTATTAAGCAGCAACGCTGCTCTCTCCTCCCTTTATTTCTCCACCGCATTTTCCCCAAATACCCATTCGATAAATTTCTCATTGTTTTCCGGATTCGGGCCATCCAGCGGAAATGCAAGCACCTGACGGCCGCAGGCTTCAATCAGGTCTTCGCCGGCGTCTGCAGCAAAGTAAGCGGCATCAAAAATTGTGCCGTCAGTGTACAGGCCGCAAAGGTATTCTTTGCCATCTGCGTCGGTGCCATAATAAAATCTGTCAGAATATTTTTCGAGCACAGCTTCCGAAAACAGCGCTGTCAGGTCATAGTAGCTTCGCTCGATACTGTTGCAGTGTGCCATAAAGCTTTCCGGCATGACAGCAGCGTCAACAACATGATTTGCAAGATTTAAAAAGTATTTATCGTGGGTTGAATAATCCGATGCCGTCGAACCGTCCATATAGACAAGCTGATTTTCCTCATTATACATATAAGGAATGTTATAATTAGAATCCACAAAGACTTCCTCGCGCTTACCGGCATTAAGAGCGCTTGCAAGAGAAGCCGAAAGCACCTCATCCTTTTCCACATCCATTGTTTCATTGACAATGGCAAAATGATACACCGTTTCCTTATGACTCATGATCTGATAAAGAATGCCAATCAGCAGGGCGATCAGCGCCAAAAGCACTAAAATATGAACTTTATAATAATCTAATATATAAGCAGCCTTTTCCTTCTTATTCATCGCCGCCATTTTCTTTTTTTCAGAAGCAATTTTATCTTTCAGAAGGCTCATGACCGACCTCCCTGTTCTTCAAGATATTTCTCAAAACGCATCCGCACATAAAATGTCCACGGATAAGCAAGAAGCACAACACCGAAAACAATAAACAAAAACCATACCGAGAAAATGTATTCCATCACAAGCACCGCATAGCCTGTCACAACAATGCCCATCGAGAGACTGACAGGGAGATACTTAAACGCAAACAGTACAGCGTTTTTCAGCATATTTTTCGTTGTATTTTCAAATTTTGCCAACAGCGGAAACAGCCAGCAGCCCGCCATAACAACAAGCGCAATTAAAATCATGGTTGCAGTCACAAACATTGGCTTATATTGGCTCTGCGATGTTGTCCATATTTGAATATCCAAAATAAGCACTGCCAGCACCGCCGTATAAATAAGGCCTGATGCTATCCCTTTTTTGAAGTTTGACGCAAAAGCCCTAAAATACATCTTTGTGACCGGTCCTTCTTCGTCCTTACTCATGGCAAGCAGCACTGTATAGAGCGCCGTCATTGCCGGCCCGATTGTAATCACAGGAATACATGTGATAATGCAGTAAATATTTACAAGACAAAGGTCAAAAAGCTTTGTCATCTTCCGTCCGAAAAGACTGTCTAATGAAAACATGCCAACGCCTCCTGTTGTGTTTTACTGCGGCGCGCCGCAAGACGCGCCGCCTGTATCTTAATTGCCGCAGCTTCATTAAAACGGCAGTTTACTGCCATTTGTTTCAATTGTGTTTTTATACCAGTAAGCAGAATCCTTGAGTATTCTCTGCTGTGTTACATAGTCGACATAGACAAGGCCAAAACGCTCTGAATACCCCTTTGCCCACTCAAAATTATCCATCAAAGACCACTGAAAGTAGCCGCGGATATCTGTGCCGTCC
>USSL01000135.1 GCA_900557175.1 uncultured Eubacteriales bacterium | reverse complement strand
GACGCTCTTCCGATCTCGACAACGCCGCCAAAGCCCAAAGTACTTATAAGCATTACAATCGATGCAACAAGCGCTGTCAAAAGCTTGATTTCATCATACATCCCGCTTTTTTGCTTAATCATCTGTTTCTTTTCATATTCTGACATTCTTCCTCTTGTCTTTCCCGAAGAAGATGCTGTTTTTCTTTGAGCAGCCGTCTTCTTTGAAGCCGCTGTCTTTCCGGTTGTCCTGCGCCGTCCCGACGATGTCTTTGATGTCTGGGTGCGGGATGTTTTTGCTGCAGGCTTCTTCTTTTGAGCTGTTGTTTTTGTGTTCTGACTGGAAGCCATGAATATTCCTCCTACTAACTTTGATTGCTGTCACCAAAAACATCGGTGTACAAAGGCATCCTCACCTCCTGTACACCGATGCTGTTATTTATTAAAAAAGAAATAAGCGATAATCGAAATAATACCGATGATTGCACAGTAATAAGCAAAATACTGATATCTGCTCTTTTTCACAATATTTATCATCACTTTAATGCATATATAACCAACAACTGCCGCCACAAGCATACCTACGATATAACTTGCGATCAGCGTTGCTGAAACCGGCTGTCCGATGATGCCGCCGATTTCGAGAAGATTGGCGCCGACGATTGCCGGTACCGATGCCAAAAATGAATACCGCACAGCAAAGCTTCTGTCCATACCTAAGAAAAGGCAGGCTGCAATTGTTGAACCTGACCGTGAAATTCCCGGCAAAGTTGCAATACCCTGGGCAATACCAATCACTGCCGCATTACCGTAGGTTGCCGCCTTCACTTTCTTTTTGCCGCCGGGACGCCCGTCCACAAGCAGAAGAATAATTGCAGTCACAACGAGACAGATTCCCGGAATAACAAGTACTGAGCTTGCTGCATTAATAACACCCTTCAGAGCAAATCCGATGATTGCTGTCGGTATACTTGTCACGATAATAAGCAGTGCAAATTTTCTATATGCATTATTGACAAGGCGGCGTCTTTTAAACGGACGATGCTGTACTTTGCACATCACCCACTGCCATGCATAAAGACAGGCATCGCCGATAAGTCCAAGGCCGTGAACAACAAGGTTCTTTACATCCTTCCAAAAAACAAGGCATACTGCCGCCAGCGTGCCGAGATGCAAAAGTGCCTCAAACAAAACGCCCGTATCTGCTTTAAGCCCAAAAATATGCTGAAATATTGCCAAATGACCTGAACTGCTGACCGGAAGAAATTCCGTCAGCCCCTGGATAATCCCCATAAAAATTGCATATAAAAAATCCATCTTTTTCTAATGCCCTAAAGGCTTTCCTCCTATGTGTGTATCAAAGACCGCACAGTCGCTGACTTTATTATCCTTATATTACACTATTTTTCCATCTTTGTCAAAATCAGATTCGCAATTATCAATCATTTCATTTAATTTTTTCAGTGCCTCGCAAATTCCGCCGACCGCGTCAATAATCCCCTCTCTGACCGCTTCGCTGCCGTCCAAAACAGTGCCGACATCTTTTGCAAGCTTACTCGTATCGAGCATGAGCATCTTAAGCCTTTCCTTTTCTATCGAAGAATTGGCGACAATAAAATTTAAAATTCTTTCCTGAATCCTTTCAAAATATTCATACGTCTGGGCAACACCGATAATCATGCCATTCATACGCACCGGATGGACAATCATTGTGCCGCTCGGAACAATAAAAGAATAATCTGATGACACAGCCAGCGGCACTCCGATAGAGTGGCTTCCGCCTAAAACCAAAGATACCGTCGGCTTACTTAGCGAGGCAATCATTTCTGCAATCGCAAGACCGGCCTCCACATCACCGCCGACGGTATTTAAAAGAATCAGAACACCATCAATATCACTGCTGTCTTCCACTGCGGCGAGCATCGGCAATATATGCTCATATTTTGTTGTTTTCGTATTTGAAGGCGCCGCCTCATGCCCCTCAATTTCCCCGATAATACTCAAAAGATAAATCCGGTGGCTTTCATCATTTTTGTCAAGAATCAGCTGTCCGCTCTCTCTGACCTGTTTTTCATCCTGCTGCTTTTCTTCATTTTCCATAGCTGTCTCCTTTTCATTTTCCTTTGATAAACAGTATGGATGATGTATATAAAAATATTCAGGTGCATACATCACTGTATACACCTGAATCACTCATTTTATTATTGAATTGTCTCAGCATTTTCAGCTGTTTCACTTTCTATTGTTTCGGCAGCTTCTTCGCTTTCTGAACTTTCCATTGTTTCAGCAGTTTCTTCACTTTCTGAACTTTCTGAACTTTCTAAGCTTTCCGTCTCTGCTGTCTCGCTCACAGTCTCATCATCCAGTGAAAAAGCAGCAGCCTCCGGAAGACTCTCTGCAAGTCTTGTAATATACACTGTATAGACAGATTCATCGCCGGAAAGTGCTTTAACACTAATTGTTGCTTTATTTTCGCCAATCACAAGTGTTTCCGGAATATCTGCTGTCACAACAGCATTTTCATCTGAAGGTACAGCGCTCAAAACAACATTTTCTGTCTCCACACCGACCGTCATATGATATTCATAAACTTCCGGCGAAAAGCTTTCATCAAACTCGCCCGGATAAACAAGTAGCTCACTTAATGCGCTGTCTGAAGACACCTGTTGATTTGTGTCAACTGAAATGCTGACCGGTGAGGACGCCGCGTCTATCAGGCGGGCTGAACCGTACTCCTGAACAATCGTCTCGCCAAGCGTCACATCGCTCTCACCGACTTCCAAGGCCTTAAAGGTCAGCTCATAACTGGCCGTTTTAGTCCCTTCTTCAAACGTATCAATAATGTGAATTGTCCCTGAGGCGCCGGCCACGGCGTCATCCTCACAGGATACAAATTCAAGGACTTCCGGATTATAGGTAATAAGGCTGTCAAGCGACTGAACCGTAACGTCGCCCGACACCTCAATTGTCATATTAAATGTTTCTTCTTTCTCCACAACCGGCGCAGAAGCGGCAATATTAATATTGACCGAATCAGCCGACGAGGTCATCTTAAAACCGAGCGTACCGATAAGCACTGCACCGATTGTACCTAATGCGATTCCTATTTTTTTATTCATCCCGCGCTCCTCCTGTACTATTTGCGGATAACATTAATTGTATAGCTTCTTGACTGGCCATTGCCTGCCGTACATGTTACAGTAATCTTATTCTGTCCCTGCTTTAAGCTGTATGTACCTGTGCCTGAAACGCCCTTTGCATACTTGCTGACAGGTGACGCACTGACTGTAATTTTAGAAACATTACTGCCGACAATGACACTATATTCCGTCTTATCATATCTGAAAGATGGCGTCAGTGCCACACCGCCGCTGTTTAACTGCAGCGATTTCAGATAATTATTCGGATTGCCCGCATGTGCCGGACGCGCACACGGTGCAGACGGCATATTGTTGTACACCGGAATATAGAAAACAAACTTACTGTCTAAAACACCCAGCTTATTATATGTATTATAGACGCTGGAGGCAGTGCTTGAAGCACCGTGGACAGCTGTCATATACTGATTTCTGTAAAGCTTATCCTTGTATACGACATTAAACTTTTGTGTATAGTTTGTATTCTGACCGACATTGATAAAATAATTTGCAATATATTTTGCACCGCCGACAATAGATTTATACCTTGTATTCCACGGCAGATAGAAATTCGGATCATTCTTTGCCGCAAAATTCAGACCGTTTAATACAGCGTCCGCACCATCGCTGGCGCCGATATTAAAGAAGTTATAATAACCCGGTTTCTTATAATATGTACCTGAGCTTGAATTGCTGCCGTTGACGCCAAGTTCCAGACGCGCCTTTGATGCAAGATAATACGGGCTGGCACCTGCAATCTTTCCGGCTTCCATAAATGTATCGGCATAGCTTCTTGTCGATGTTATCCCTGTAGACGGATCCTTTTCAGTATAGCTGCCTTTCATAAAGGTGCCGTTTAAAATATTTTGTACCCCTTGTTTTGTATGCGCTGAATCATATGCCAGCGATTCAAAAGAGAAAATATACCGCTCATCAAGGAAGTTTCTCGGATCCATATAATATTTAATCAAATCCGGTGATGCCGAATACCAGTTAGAGCCGTCACACACTGTAAACTTATCTGTACTCCAGTCATAAGCACCGGAAGCCGTGGACAAATCTGCAAAGTTTGTATTGGCATTAATTGATGTCTGTGTTGTATTAATACGGAATACACTTTCTTCTTTAATGACTGTATTCCAGTCAAGACCTGTGTTTACAGGCTTAAATACCCATTCCGGATATTTCTTGTGAAGGCTTCTTAATGCACTCTTATAGCTTTCAGGGAAAGCTGCGATCATTGACTCAAAATCACCGGAAGTCTCTGAATCTGAACCGCCGTTATTTGAACCGTTGTTATTGTCCGAGCCGCCGGCATTACCTGTCACTGTAATATATTGGGCACTGACATAGCCTGTCACTGTTCTTCCGCCGACTGTTGCCTCAACCTTATACCAGCCGTTTGTTTCTGATAAAATTGTCACTGCTGCACCGGCATAAAGACTTCCAATGACGGATGATGATGTCGATGGGCCTGAGCGGAAATTCAGAACTGCGGTATTCACTTTACCTGTCTTCTTCTCTGTATTTCCGTTATTGTCCGAGCCGCCGTTATTTCCCGAACCATTATTATTGTCTGAGCCGCCGGATGGCGCATCGCCTGTAATCGTCACATACTGGGCAGCCACATAACCCGAATAAGATTTTCCGCCGACTGTTGTCTTAATTTTATACCAGCCATTTGCGGAAGATTGTATCGTCACCTTTGTTCCCGAATAAAGACAGGTCACAATTGATGAATTTGTTGTTGCTTTTGAGCGCACATTCAATGCAGATACATTGACAACACCAATCTTATTTTTAATTGATGTATTGCTGTCATTGCCGCCTGAATTGCTGCCGTCAGATTTTTTTGTAATATACGGAAGTGAAACATAACCGGTCCGGCCATTAAAAATAACTTTATACCAGCCGTTGTTTTCAGATAAAATTGTCACTTCCGTTCCTTTACTGATACAATCAATTCTTGTATAGGAAGTTCCCGGACCCGAACGCACATTCAGCGCAGCCGTATTCACAACGCCCTGATCACCGCCGGCTGATGAACCGTTATTGCCTGAGCCTGAATTGTCTGAACCTGAATTATCCGAACTGCCGCCGGTTCTTGTCACATATTCGGCAAACATATAGCCGTCTCTTGCTGCACCGCCGATTTTAACGGACACTTTGTACCAGTCACCGAGTCTTTCTTTAATCGTCACTTTCGTACCGCTGTTGACAGAACCGATCACAGGCGACGATGTCGATGGGCCTGAACGGACATTCAGACCATTGACATTAACGACGCCGCTGCCGCTGGCCG
>USSL01000134.1 GCA_900557175.1 uncultured Eubacteriales bacterium | reverse complement strand
ACGCCTTTAATTGCCGATTCCAACGAATACCCCGAAGCAATCATCCCATACATTGCCGTCATTGCTTCACGAAATTCCAGTTTATGATCCCTTGCAAGCTTTTTTATATAAGCTTTCTTTTCAAATCTTATGTAAACTTCAAACAAAGGTATGAACCCAATGAACAGAAAATATGAATTATAAAACAGAAATGAAACTATAAAATCTAAAAGAATATATTTTCCGGCGGCAGCCAGCCAAAATCTCTGGTCGAACTGACTTCCTTTTTTAACCTTGTTTTTCTTTCGCTTCATTTATCTAACTCCTCAATACGAATGTTTGCTGCCATAAGTTTCTGTTTATGGATCAAGCCATTACCCGTCGGCACAAGATGCCCCAATACTTTTCCGCACTCATTCTCATAATATCCATCTTCGCGAATCATCATCTCTGAACCATTATCCTCTGATTTCTCCGGTATATCCTCTCTAAATTTGTATAAAGAATTTATGGCGATTTCACCGTCAAAAATTCCGTTAAGTTCCGCAATTTCAACAACACGCCGTGACTTATCCCTGAGACGTCCAAGCTGAATTACAATATCAATTGATGAAGCAATCTGCTTTCTGATAGCCTGAACCGGAATATCCGTGCCCATCATGACCATCGTTTCAATTCTTGAAAGCATATCCTCAATCGAATTGGCGTGGCCCGTACTTAACGATCCGTCATGCCCGGTATTCATTGCCTGAAGCATATCAATGGCCTCAGCACCTCTGATTTCACCGACAACAATTCTGTCCGGGCGCATTCTGAGTGCTGATTTTATCAAATCTCTTATGGTAACTTCATATGTACCGTCCGCTGTCGAATTACGCACTTCAAGCCGCACTAGATTTTTAACACCCCGAATCTGAAGCTCTGCCGTATCTTCAATCGTAATCACCCGCTCCTCCTTCGGGATATAATCTGCAAGTGCGTTAAGCAATGTTGTCTTGCCTGTGCCTGTTCCGCCGGATACAAAAATGTTATATCCGGCTCTCACAAGCTTTTCAAGTACTGCAGCGGCCTCACCGCTGATAGAATCCCATTCTATGAGGCGTTCCATCGTAATTGCCTTTTCCGGAAACTTTCGTATCGTCAGTATCGGACCGTTTAATGCCACAGGCTTTAGAACAATATTCACTCTTGAACCATCCGCAAGGCTCGTATCAACAATCGGTGACGCTTCATTGACATGACGGTTTGCCCGTGCAACTATCTGCTGAATGACATCCTCCAGCTTTTGCGGCGAATCAAATTTCTTTTCAAATTTATAAATTCTTCCGCCTTTTTCGTAAAAAATATTTCCGGCACCATTCACCATAATTTCTGAAATCGTCTGATCATCAATAAGCTCCTGTAAAATATCAAGGCGCCTGATTGCATTAAACAACTCCTGCTTAAGCGTCAGTTTTGTCGCCGTACTCATATACAGCTCCCGGCTTCTTTTTAAAATGACGTCATCAATGATATCCGCAATCTCATCATCTTCCCATTCCTTATGAAAATCCAATCGCTGCATGACTTCCTGCCTTAAACTTTCCTTCAAGTTATAATAGTCCATAAAACCACCCCTGTCTTTATCCAAGTACCATATTTACTTTCTGAAGTTTTTTTGCAATATTATTTTCTAAAAGCCCCGCCATGTCCTCAAACTGTTTCACACGGCACATCTCCGGCGTACTTTCTGTACATGGCACATAAATCACCTCTGACATTTCAAAAATATCAGGTATCCACATCAGCATATTCAAATCAAGTACAACGCTTGTATAACTGCCGCTGTCTAAAAGCTGTTCTAAAAAATTCTTCATCTCCTCCGTACTCATCTCCCATAAATCTGACGGATGTACCGCTGACGCCAGCCGGTCATAATCATTCTCCCGAATAACAAGGCGGTCAAGTTCACAACCAATATGACGTTTTGCCGTCTTAAAAAAATAAATCAATTCCGATAATCCCTCACCACCTTCCTCTTTTGAAAATTCCTCAAAATTTAATAAAAGTACCCTGCCGTCTTTTGCATATTCACTACAGAGTTTTTTGCAAAACTGCGTCTTTCCAATCCGGCGTATCGGTGAATAGACACAATACAGCTTCGCCCGCTCTTTTAAAATCTCTCCCGACATCACATCCTCTCTGTCCGCACACTCTCCGATTAACAGCTCATAAAGCGCTCCGGCTGTCTGATATTTATCTACATGCACAAACGCTTCATATGCCGTACTCGCATCACCTTCATCAAGAACAATTACCCTGCTGCTTTTTAATGTCTTAATCTCCTCTCTGAGCATCGACGAGGAAATCAGTAAAAATCCTTCTTTAATATCTTCTAAAAATCCCAAATCATCCCCGCAGTAGGTTCGCACGAGAAAAGGTGAATCCCTCCGTCCCATCAGATATCTTGAAAGCCGTTCAAGATAAACCGTATCTTTGTCATAAATACATAAGGGTGTATTCTTCAATCGCATCATCCCCTTATACTAAAAATGTCCGTGCATACAAAAGCACTGCTGTCACTGCCATCGGCACAGTCATATGAAGACAGGCCGTCTTATCCTTATTTGCAAAGTCCATATAAATATGTTTTTCATTTGTGGAAAAATCTCTGATAAAATTAAGAAAGTAAAAGAACCGCTTTTTTAAACAATGATTTGTCAATATACGATATACTGCCAGCCCCGACGCCAGCATGAAGGTCATCACAATAAATAAAAAACTGTCCCGAAATCCAAGGTAAAAACCGGCTACTGCAAACAACTTAATATCCGCAGCACCAAGCATCGAATACCGGTATAATACGAGCAGACTTGCCGGGAGCAAAAATCCGGCAGCCTTATTGGCAATCACGGCCCATTGTCCGGCAGCAATATAAAGTATGACTCCAAAAACAAGTCCGAAAATAATCCACCGGTTTTTCACACGGAAAGTACTTATATCCATCACGGCAGCAACTGCCAAAATGCAAATAAGACTCAAATATGTAAGATGAACCAAGCCATCACCTCTATAAAATTTTAATTATGGGATTTAAAAGAACTTAGAATATTGAAGAATTTTATGACTTGATTATACCCCGTAAAAAATCCCCTGTCTAGCCCCCAAATAAAAAACCGTCCGACAAAAATCGACAAATCCAAACGCCGATACCCTAAAACGGCACACCCATAAGGAAGTAATTGTATTACCGCAGGGCGGCATAGTCAAAAGGCTATGTCGTTCTGCTTTTTCTTTGCCTTTCAATGGTCTGCTTATCCTCGTCCTGTTCCAGTTCTCCGATAAAGTTCCAGACAATTTCTATCCGCTGTCTGCGGTGTTCGGTGGACTCGGGAGTTTGACACTTCTTTTTAACATACTATCACAAAAATCCTTTATTTAAGCCAATCACGGCTTATTTTTTTGTCAAATTTTTAAAAATAACACGTGTGCTTTTGTGCGCTTTGTGGTATAATAAGATTATATCACAAAAGGAGTTGGTTCACATATATATTTCACTTACTGGTAATTCAGATAACAAAGATGTCTATATCAAACGCTCATACCGAAAAAGCAACGGAAAAACCGCTACTCAAATCCACAGAAAACTCGGAAAACTGAACGATCTCTTAGAGCGGTTTTCCGGAAATTATGATGCTATGATGGCATGGGCAAAATCAGAGGCAGAAAAAGACACTATGGAATACAACGCTAAAACAAGCAATGTGACCGTTTCTTTATCCCAAAGCGCTTATATTCCAAAGAATGAAGAACGTTGCTTTCCTGTTGGCTATCTGTTCCTTCAAAAACTGTGTACGGAATTAAAAATCGATTCCATTTGCCGCAAGATTTCCAAACGCCATAAATACACTTATGATTTCAGTGCAATCCTTACGGATCAGATTTTTTCAAGGATCCTGGCGCCTTCCAGCAAACTGAGCAGTTACTCTTACTGCCAGACCCTACTGGAACCTCCTAAGTATGAACTGCAGAACCTCTACCACGCACTTTCCGTTATGGCCGAAGAATCTGACTTTATTCAGAAGGAACTATACTTCAATTCAAACTTCGTTCATCCGAGAAACAAGAAGATCCTTTATTACGACTGTACGAATTATTACTTTGAAACCACGCAGGATGACGATTTCAGAAAATATGGGAAAAGCAAAGAAAACAGACCAAATCCCATCGTCACAATGGGATTGTTTATGGATGCGGATGGTATCCCCCTTGCTTTTGATGTATTCCCGGGAAATCAGAATGAACAGACCACCTTAAAACCTTTAGAAACAAAAATCATACATGATTTTGCATGCAGCGAGTTTATCTTCTGCTCAGATGCCGGACTTGGCAGTAAAGCAAACCGGAAATTTAACAGTTTCGGAAACCGTTCTTATGTCATCACACAATCCCTGAAGAAGATGCGTGAGGAAGACCGGCAGATTGCCTTAAATCCAAAACAGTTTCGCAGGCTTGGTTCTGATAAGTTCATCGACATATCCACTCTGGATGAATCTAATCCGGATATTTACGAAACCATCTTTTACAAGGAAGTACCTGTTGTAAATGGAGACATGGATGAAATCGTCATCGTAACCTATTCTCCAAAATACAAGGCATATCAGAAAAGAATCCGCGAACAACAGATAGCACGCGCTGTAAAAATGATAGAACAGCCGGGCAAAAAAAGACGTGGCAAAAACCAGAATGACCCAGCCCGTTTTATAAAATCCACTGCTATAACAGAAGATGGTGAAGTGGCAGGCAGGAATATATATGCCCTGGATTCAGACCGTATCTCTGAAGAAGAAATGTATGACGGATTTTATGCGGTCATAACAAACCTTGAAGGAGATGTTGGGGAAATCTTAAAAATCAACAGGCGGCGTTGGGAGATTGAAGAAAATTTCCGAATCATGAAAACGGATTTTGAAGCACGTCCTGTCTATGTCAGGAGGGATGACCGAATCAAAGCCCATTTCCTGATCTGTTATATCAGCCTGCTTGTGTACCGGCTGCTCGAAAAAAAGCTCGGAAACGATTATACCTGTAACGAGATTCTGGGCACGCTTCGTTCCATGCAAGTGACACTTCTGTCAAAGGAAAGCGGCTACATTCCTTCCTACAAAAGAACCGATATGACAGATGATTTACACAAGGTATTTGGCTTTCATACGGATTATGAATTTATCTCAAAATCAGCTATGCGAAGCATAATAAAAAATACCAAAACAGAAGAAATAAAAAAATAGCATAAATCGTTTCTGAAAGGAAAATGGCTACAGCCCGCATAATTACTGGACTTGTAGCCATTTTTTACTTTTACAAGTGTCAAACTCGGGATTATACCACAAGTTCCGCCAGTTGTAACCGTTTCATTGCGAATCATCCGTAAAATTTTATCCTCCATTGTTTCTTTCTC
>USSL01000133.1 GCA_900557175.1 uncultured Eubacteriales bacterium | reverse complement strand
ACAGACAGATACACAATGGATTTCAGAGCTTTCTGAGACAATGGCGAAAGAACCGTCAGGCGATACGGTTGTGCCAAATAAAAAGCCTGCGGGAAAAGCAAAGGCGCCGGTAAACACACCGATCCAGGATGATTTTGGCGGCTTTGACAGTTTTGATTTTGATGATTTTGATGACAGCAACAGTAAATTTTAAATGATTTTGCACAGGCTGTAAGCTCTGACGGAATATTATTTTCCGTACAGAGCTTTAGGTGGATAGACAGCCGGATATTTACAGAAAGAGGGTGGAAAGCTTGAGAGAAATGATTGATTATATACAGAATTTTATTTCGATGGGTACATTCTCGGCATTTCGCCATCCGACTTCATATCTTGAAATTGCGATTATTGCATTTATTATCTATCATATTTTAGTGTGGATAAAAAATACAAGGGCATGGACATTGTTTAAAGGCATTGTTGTTGTCCTTGTTTTTGCGCTTTTAGCGGAGTTACTTCATCTGACGACGATTCTTTGGATTTTTGGTAAGACTTTTAATGTTGTCGCCATTGCAGTCATTGTCATTTTCCAGCCGGAACTTCGCAAGGCGCTGGAGGAGCTTGGCCGGAAGCGGTTTGTTGCTTCCCTGTTTTCAACGGGAGAGACGGAGCAGAAAGGTCAGGCCAACAGTGATAAGTGCATCAATGAGGTTGTGCGGGCGGCTTATGAGATGGGCAAGGTAAAGACAGGCGCACTGATTGTTCTTGAGCGAGAAGTGCTCTTAAGCGAATATGAGCGCACAGGTATTCCGCTTGATTCCGTCGTTTCAAGCCAGCTTTTAATTAATATTTTTGAGCACAATACACCGCTGCACGATGGTGCCGTATTTATCCGGAGCAACCGTATTGTGGCGGCGACATGCTATCTTCCGCTTTCAGATAATATGGAGCTTAGTAAAGAACTTGGTACAAGGCACCGGGCAGCTGTCGGTATCAGTGAAGTTTCAGACAGTATGACAATTATTGTTTCCGAAGAAACAGGTGCAGTTTCACTGGCGCAGAATGGTAAACTGCAAAGAAACATTGATATGGAAACGATGAAGCGGCTGCTGACGAAAAAGCCGAAGACAGCGGGAACAGCCACAGGACGATTCAGTAAGCTTAAGGAGATTGTTAAGTATGAAAAAAAAGATAACAAATAATCTCGGCATGAAGCTATTGTCAATCCTGGCGGCGACGGTGATCTGGCTGATTATTGTCAATGTAGACGATGCAGTTACAACGAAGAAGCTGACACTGAATGTCCAGGAGACGAATACGAATGCCGTGACAGATGAGAATTATACATATGAACCTGTTTCGGGACAAAAAGCGACAATTACAGTAAGCGGACGTTCTTCCGTACTTTACAATATTACGGCGGACGATTTTGTGGCTACGGCGGATTTAAGTAAGCTTTCCATTACAGATGCTGTTTTTGTGGATGTTGAGCAGACAAATGATTCGATAAGGACCGATGGCCGTGTTGAGATTTTATCAAATACAAACACATATACAATTAAGAGAGAAAAAGTTGCGGAGGAAACATTTTCCCTTGTGCCGTCAAAAATCGGTGAGGAGGCTGAGGGCTATTATGCAACCGGCTATCAGCTTTCGCCAAATACAGTGACGATTCGCGGTTCAAGTACAACCGTAAGTAAGATTAAAGAGGTTGTTTTGGACATTGATGTTTCAGAGGCTTCAGAAAGCTTTACCGAGACTGTGACGCCAAAAGTTTTTGGCGATGACGGTTCGGAAATTGACACGAGCAAGCTGACCTTTAACGGTGAGGATTTATTTGACGTTTCAGTCGATGTGACTGTCCAGCCGACAAAGGAAGTGGACATACGGTTTACGACGACAGGCGAACCGGCTTATGGCTATGAAGTGACGGGTGTGACGGCAGTGCCGGAGTCCGTGCTTATTGCAGGGCCGAAGGATGTGCTGAAAAAGCTGACAGAAATACCGATGTCTTTAGATATTACAGGTCAGAATCAGAGTATCGAAAAAAATCTTTTATATGATGAAGTACTCAGACAGATTGATGAAAGTCTTCAGCTTGTAAGAAGCAATGATAAAGAAAATGGCCTTGCAGTGACAGTTACCATTGAAAAGAAAGAGGATAAGGCTGTCAGCGTTGCTTTAGATAAAGTCGATTTGACGAATAAACAGGAAGGCTATACGTATGAAATTTCGGAGGATTCCGGAGAAATTATTGCGGATGTGACAGCGGCAGCTTCTGTTCTTGAAAGTTTTACGGCCGATGATGTGACAGCGTCGGCGGATATGTCAGGACTGGCGGAAGGTGAGCATACAGTATTTGTGACATTCAAAAGCGGCAAGTCTGTGACGTTTATACGGCCTCAGGTGGCAGTCAACATCATTGTAGCGAGAAAGTAAATCAATTACGATTGATAGATTATCTGTAAAGGGTAGGTAGAGATATATGGTAAAGGACAAAGTAGTTGTATATAATCCGTCAGGTCTCCATCTTCGTCCGGCAAGTGTTTTGTGCAGGGAGGCAATGCGGTTTAAGACGATGATTTCATTCAAAACAGCAAATGGTATCGCCAATGCAAAAAGTGTGCTCAGTGTTCTCGGCGCTGGTGTGCAGTGCGGCGATGAGATAGAACTCATATGCGATGGCGTTGATGAAGAAGAAGCGCTGAAGACGTTGACTGAGGAAATTCAAAATGGTCTAAAAGGGGAGTAGCAGCTTATGTTAAATTATGAGAGATACAAAAAAAATCCGGTTTTAGATTTTCCTGAAAGAACATGGATTAACAAACAGATTGAGAAAGCGCCGGTTTGGTGCAGTGTTGATTTACGGGATGGCAATCAGGCATTGATTGATCCGATGGTTGTGGAGGAAAAAATCGAATTCTTTAATATGCTTGTAAGGCTTGGTTTTAAAGAAATTGAGATTGGTTTTCCGTCAGCATCCCAGATCGAATATGATTTTTTAAGGACGCTTGTTGAAAGAAATATGATTCCTGATGATGTCAAGGTTCAGGTGCTGACGCAGGCGCGCCCGCATTTGATCAAGCGGACATTTGAATCGATTGAGGGAATTAAAAATGTTATTCTCCACATTTACAATTCAACATCGGTACTTCAAAGAGATGTCGTTTTCGGCATGAACAAGGAAGAAATTAAAAAGATTGCTGTGGACGGTACTCAGATGGTGAAGGATTATGCCAAGAATTTTAAAGGTAATTTATGGCTTCAGTATTCACCGGAAAGCTTTACAGGAACAGAAGTTGACTATGCGCTTGAAGTGTGCGAAGCTGTTTTTGACGTATGGCAGCCGACAAAGGAAATGCCGATGATCGTTAATCTTCCGGCAACTGTTGAGATGAATACGCCGAATGTTTATGCAGATCAGATCGAGTGGATGAGCACACATTTCAGAGAGCGTGATAAGATTATTCTCAGTGTGCATCCGCATAATGACAGAGGTACGGGTGTGGCAGCGACAGAACTTGCACTTCTTGCCGGCGCGGATCGTGTTGAGGGAACACTTTTTGGCAATGGTGAGCGTACAGGTAATGTTGATATTTTAAATATTGCTTACAATATGTTTTCACAGGGCGTCAACCCGAATTTGAATATTGAAAATATTAATGAAATTATTGAAGTTTATGAGCGCTGCTGCAAGCTGCCGATCCATCCGCGTCATCCGTATGCAGGCAAGCTTGTATTTACAGCATTTTCAGGTTCTCATCAGGATGCGATCAATAAAGGCATTAAAGCGATGCGGGAGCGTCATCCGGACAGATGGGAGGTTCCTTATCTTCCGATTGATCCATCGGATATCGGCCGTGATTACGAACCG
Source organism: uncultured Eubacteriales bacterium (assembly GCA_900557175.1). Classification (GTDB taxonomy): domain Bacteria; phylum Bacillota; class Clostridia; order Lachnospirales; family Lachnospiraceae; genus Scybalocola_A. The sequence goes on along the minus strand of USSL01000133.1, from coordinate 1,570 downwards.
ATTGTCCGCATTAACAGTCAGTCGGGCAAGGGCGGCGTTGCCTTTATTATGGATCAGTATTTTGGATTCCAGATTCCGAAGGAGATGCACAAGGAATTTGCCGATGCGATTCAGAATATTTCAGAGCATCAGGGTGAGGTAACACCTGAGCAGATTTATAAGCGTTTTAAGGAAATGTATATTGAGGCAAATGAACCGCTTCATTTTAAAAAGGTAAAGATTGAAGATATCAGTGACCTTCATGATACTTTTGACACAAAAGTAGTACTCACATATACAGAAAATGGTATTGAAAAGACAATCGAGGGCTTTGGAAATGGTCCGATTGACGCTGTAAAGCATGGGCTTAATCAGAAAACAAAGTACCATACAAAGCTGACGCTTTATTCAGAGCATGCGCTGACAATGGGATCGGATTCCCAGGCGGCCACATACATCCAGCTGATGAACGCACAAACCGGCGAGACAGCCTTCGGCGTCGGTGTCAGCTCTAACATTACACGTTCATCAATCAGGGCAATTTTCAGCGCTCTGAACAGATTGTTTTATAAATAAATGGTGATCGCAGAGACAAAGCGGCTTATTTTAAGAGAATTTGTTCCCGAAGATATTGACGGTTTATATACAATCTATGAGGGTAATCAAATGTTTGTTCCGCCGCTTTCACAAGACCGGGACGAGGAAAAGATGAAGCTTGAAAGTTATATTCATTATGTTTATGGCTTCTATGGTTTCGGACTTTGGGCTGTCGTTGAAAAAGCAACGGGGACTTTGATCGGAAGATGCGGCTTGTCAGTGGAAGACATCGATAATCATGTTGAACTTGAACTTGGCTATATGATTGGCAGATCGTGGCAGAAAAAAGGCTATGGCCTTGAAAGTGTCCGGGCAGTGCTCGATTATGCTGCGGAGGAAATATGCGAAAAGCGTATTGCAGTGCGGATCGACGCGGAAAATGAGGCGTCGGCGGCACTGGCCAAGGCGGCAGGCTTTGTCAGGAAAGGAACAACAGTATTTGAAGGCAAAACGATGGATTTATATTTTTATGATATCAAATGATGGGGTGCCGGGGCGGCAAAGCACTGCTGCCCGGTACCCCTTTCTTATGACATAGAAAATGGCTTCCTATGTCATAAAAAAGCTCCGCGAGGGATGCAAAGCATAGTAGAGTTTGTGAAAGGAGAAAGGAAAGAAGGATTAATGCTATGACAGATAAATTAAAGCTGCTTTACAAAAAGTACGAGGAGATTATTGCTTATGTCTTTTTTGGAGGTCTGACAACACTTGTGAATATTGTTGTCTTTTTTGTAATGAATGATATATTTCACATTCATTATCTTATTGCCAATGCGGCAGCATGGCTCGCTTCGGTGCTTTTTGCTTATGTGACAAACCGGACATGGGTATTTAAAAGCAAATGCCGGGGCGCTGCGGCAATTATTAAGGAAATGTCCCTGTTTGTCGGGGCGAGAGTGATGTCAGGGCTCGGAGATATGCTGATTATGTTTGTCTGCATCGACATTGTGCATTTCCCGTCACTTGTCGCCAAAATTTTCAGCAATGTATTCGT
>USSL01000132.1 GCA_900557175.1 uncultured Eubacteriales bacterium | reverse complement strand
ACGATAGCAAGGCTTTCGTTGTGAGGACTGCGCTAATGACTCCACCGAGCGCTGCAGCGAAGCATTTGCGCGAATGGAGTCTATAAATGCGTGGGACGAGCAGAAAGTGCGGCGTGTCACCAAAAATGATATAGCTGCCCTGTACTTAAAACATCAACAGAAAAATTTCAAATATACTGTGCCGACAAACCTACATTCACTTCTCATAAGGGGCCATCTCGATGCAGATGCCCTCTTTTTTAAGCGTATTTTCAATATAATCAAGCACTTCCTCGCTCTCAGCCGTAATCGTATGATAATGATAATCCGATGTCACATTTTTGAGGGGGCTTGATTTACCGCTTTTAATATCATCAATAAATCTTTCGACCTTAAGCCTCGATGTGATGTGCATCGGTGCCCGAAGCTCGCCATATACTCTATGCCGTATAAACACATCTTCCACTGTACCGCCCATATCGACAATCATATTCAGCTCTTTTCTTATATCCTCATCGGAATGACACATTTTCAGCACACGGACAGCCGCCGGGCGGCTTCCCGTACATATATAACCGCGGTTTGTCGAAATAATTTCATAGCCCGATGCCCGCAAAAGCGCGATATCCTGCACAATGACCTGTCTGCTGACACGAAAACTCTCGGCAAGCTTTGTCCCGGATAAAGGGCTGCGACTCTGAATAATGCAGTCCACGATTTCTTTTCTTCTCTGTTCTCCATCCATCAGTTTTAGTCCTTTCCACGCAGCGTTTACCGGTGATTAAATTTCATGCAGATTTTTCAGTGACAAGTCAAGAATCGGCGCTGAATGTGTCAGGGCGCCGCTTGAAATATAATCGACGCCAAGTGCCGTCAGACGCTCCACATTTTCGCGTGTAACGTTGCCTGAGCACTCTGTCTCAGCTCTGCCGTCAATATAGTCAATTGCCTCACGCATCATCTCCGGCGTCATATTGTCAAGCATGATAATATCCGCACCGGCCTCAACTGCCTCGTGCACCTGTGCCAATGTCTCTGTCTCGACCTCAATTTTTCTGACAAATGGCGCATATTCTTTTGCCATCGCAACTGCTTCCTTCACACCGCCTGCTGCCGCAATATGATTGTCCTTAAGTAAAATACCGTCAGATAAATTGTAGCGGTGATTATAGCCGCCGCCGACCTTTACAGCATATTTTTCAAAAATACGCATATTCGGCGTTGTCTTTCTTGTATCCAAAAGCTTTGTTTTGCTTCCTTCAAAAAGCTTTGCAATACTCTTTGTGTAAGTCGCAATGCCGCTCATGCGCTGTAAATAATTAAGGGCTGTACGTTCGCCGGATAAAAGCACCCGTATATCACCGCGGACTACGCCCAGGAGCTGGCCGTTTTTAACCGCATCACCGTCGGCCGCATAAAATTCAACCTCTGTTGTCTCATCCAAAAGCACAAACACTCTTTTAAAGACATCAAGTCCGGCAATAATACCGTCCTCTTTACATATAAGCTGCACTTCGCCCTGCTTTCTCTCACGCATAACCGCATTTGTTGTAATATCCTCGCTTGTAATATCCTCGCGAAGCGCCTGCATAATTAAATTATCGACATTCATTTTCATTGTGATTGTATTCATTTTGCCTGTCTCTCCCTTTCTATTTCTGCAAGAATTTCCTGTTTGTAAATTTCTTTCAAATGATTTTGTTCCATTGTAAGGCGTGTAAGAACACTGCTGCCAAGCGTTTCAAATTCCCTATGCAGCGCCTCGTTTGGCGCACCGCTTTCTGAAATCTTCATTGCCGCCCGCTTCGCAAAAACAAGACTCTCCAAAAGTGAATTACTTGCAAGGCGGTTAGCGCCGTGAACGCCATTGCAGCTCGTCTCACCGGCCGCAAACAGGTTATTCATTGTCGTTTTACTGTCCTTATCCACATGAATACCGCCCATAAAATAATGCTGGGCCGGAACAACCGGTATCCATTCATGAACGGCATCATAGCCTTCTTCAAGACAGCGCTCATAAATATGCGGAAAATGCCTCAGTATTTCATCTTTACCGAGCACCGTCATATCAAGCCACACATACGGCATATGATCCTTTGCCATCTGAGCCTTAATGGCTTCCGTCAGCAAATCCCGCGGAAGCACCTCATTTGTAAAACGCGCTCCGGCAGCATTGTAAAGCTTCGCCCCCTCGCCGCGGACGGATTCTGAAATAAGAAAGCGGCGTCCCGGTTTCTTTGAGTAAAGGGTTGTCGGATGAATCTGTATGTAATCAATATGTTCAAGCCCGACGCCGTGGCGCATCGCAATCGCAAGAGCGTCCCCCGTCAGATGCGGATAATTGGTCGAATGTTCATAAAGACCGCCGATACCGCCGCTTGCAAAAATCGTATATCCGGCCTCAATGGCAAATAAACTGCCGTTCCCGTCTTTTGCCGCAATGCCGAGACATGTGTTATCCATTTCAATGATATCCAGCATCGTCACATTCTCAAGGATTGTCACATTTTTTCTTTTGTGGACAGCCGCAAGAAGTTTTCTTGTAATTTCTTCTCCTGTGATATCTTCATGGTACAAAATTCTCGGTTTGGAATGGCAGCCCTCTCTCGTATAATGAAGTTCCCCGTCTTTCATACAAAAATCAACGCCAAAATCAATCAGCTCGTTAATGACTTTCCTTGATGATCGTATCATGATGTCAACGGATGCTTTTCTGTTTTCATAATGACCGGCTTTCATCGTATCTTCCATAAAACTGTCATAATCGTTCTCATCGCGCATCACGCAAATACCGCCTTGCGCCAAAAAGGAATCGCTGTGGCTTTCTTCATCCTTTGTAATCATGAGCACCTGCTTATCCTCCGGCAGGTGAAGTGCCGCAAAAAGGCCGCTCACGCCTGTACCGACAATTAATATATCTGTTTCTAGCTTTTTCATTACAAACTCCCCTACTTTGCCAACTCCAGCATTTTTTGCAGCGGTCTGACCGCCAATTCGGAAATTTCACTCTGAACTTCCATAAGACCTGTCTCATTTTTAAGACAATCTCTGACCTTTTCCAAAGTCACAAGCTTCATATCTGCACAGCACTGTCCTTTCATCACAGAATAAAACTGCTTTGCCGGATTTTGCCGCTTTAATTCATACATTACACCGTCCTCTGTGCCTATAATAAACTCGGACGCTGCATTTTCCTTTGCAAACTTAATAATATCTGCTGTACTTCCGACAAAATCAGCCATGGCAACAACCTCTGCGATACATTCCGGATGCACCAAAAACAAGGCATTTTCATGAGCCTTCTTTGCCGCGCGCACATCCGCTGCCGTAATATTTTTATGTACAGGACAATAACCATCGTTTAAAATAATATCCTTTTCCGGCACCTGTTCCTTAACATAGGCTCCCAAATTGCCGTCAGGTATAAAGAAAACATGTTTATTCGGCAGTTTTTTGACAATCTTTACCGCATTTGACGAGGTCACGCACACATCAGACACAGACTTTAATGCCGCCGTCGAATTAATGTAACACACAACAGCCAGATCATCATATTTTTCACGCATTGCGGCAACCGCTGCCTCTGAAGCCATATGCGCCATCGCACAATCCGCTGTGATATCCGGCATGAGTACCTTTTTGCCCGGATTCATCATGCAGGCGCTCTCGCCCATAAAAGACACGCCGGCAAAAACAATGACATCTGCCGCGCTTTCTTTTGCTTTTTTACTTAAATAAAAGGAATCGCCAACCTCGTCGGCAATGGCCTGAACCTCATCGGGTACATAATAGTGGGCCAAAATCACTGCGTTTTTCTCCCGCTTCAGTGCTTCTATTTCTTCTATCATTGAATTCATCTCAATCCTCCTGTGATTATACTTCATCAATATCCTGCCGGAAACAGCGCTCCTTGTCTGACCGGCGTTAAAGGTGATTATACACCATATTTTTACATGTGACAAGACAGTTGTTTAGGTTTATGTCTATCTGTCGAAATCGTTCTTCACTATTTATGATTTTAGGTATAAGAAAAGCAGGAAGTCCGTTTATATGGCTTTCCTGCTTAATACACATCCAAATATGTCTTATATTTATCCTGTGCCGTCAGACAGGTATCTATCAGGTAACCTTTTTCACTATTCCATTCTTTCAATCCTCGATAATAAAATATTTTCAGATTATCCTCGATACAATCTGTTGCCAAATTTAAATAAGAGCAATCAACTTTTCCTCAATTTTATACATAATAAAATCGCCGGCATCACTGCAAGTACCTTTACTTATTTCTAAAATAGTGTATATGCTTATGCCATGTTGTGACAAAGTATGCCAATCTTATTCCGGTACGATAAAATTATTTAATGCTGATGCAGGGATACGATGTGCGGTTCTATAGGATACGTTCAGTTCATATGAAATAATTTCTGAATCGTATCTCTCTTAAAGATTCTAAAGTTTATCCCTTGCACCGTAAAAATTTTTTCAGTATAATTGTAAGAGAATATTTGGCGGTAGCAGACAGATGTCTGCTGCACATATGCTCAGAAGTGCAATATCTGATATCTTATACCTGCATATATTTTGTGCAGCGTGCATTTTTAGTACCACAAACAACTCAGCAAACCTCAAAATGAAAGGTGTTTTAAATATGTCCCAACTTACAAAAGAAAATCCTTTGGGTACACAGCCGCTCCCGAAGCTTTTAAAAACTTACGCCGTGCCGAGTATTATTGCCATGGTCGTCAGCTCCCTTTATAATATTGTCGATCAGGTATTTATCGGACAGGGCGTCGGCTATCTCGGCAATGCCGCGACAAATGTCGCTTTCCCACTGACAACAATCTGTCTTGCGATTGCGCTTTTAATCGGCGTCGGGTCTGCATCCCGCTTTTCCCTCGAACTGGGTGCAGGTGAAAAAGAACATGCCGCCGTATCCGTCGGCACTGCATTCTGTATGATGGTCGTCTGCGGTCTTATTTATGCCGCGCTCATTCAGATTTTTCTCGTTCCCCTGCTGACAATTTTCGGAGCGACACCGGACGTACTTCCATACGCCGAAAGCTATACAAGAATTACAGCGCTTGGTATGCCGCTCCTCATTATCACCAACGGTATGAGCAATCTCGCAAGAGCCGACGGCAGCCCGAAATACTCCATGACCTGTATGCTTGTCGGTGCTGTCATCAATACTATTTTGGATCCGCTGTTTATTTTTGTTTTTAATATGGGCGTCGCAGGCGCGGCGTGGGCAACTGTCATCGGACAGTTTTTCTCATTTGTTATGGCTGCCCTTTACCTCAGAAAATTTAAACATGTGGACTTGAAAAGGCATCATTTCCGGTTAAAACTCCATGAATGCACTAAAATTGCCGCACTCGGCATGAGCAACAGCTTAAATCAGCTTGCTTTAACCTTCGTGCAGATTGTTTTAAATAACTCGCTGACCTATTACGGCGCCCGTTCC
>USSL01000131.1 GCA_900557175.1 uncultured Eubacteriales bacterium | reverse complement strand
AATGCATTTACAAGTGGCATTAAAATAAGGATAGCAACACAAATAATGATATTATATGGTGCAAATACAGTTTCTGTAATCGGAATAGATTCTGTTAAAATACCGTTTGTCTGCTGCTGGATTGTCTCTGTCCATGTTGCCACCTGAAGTGGAATAGAACCTGAAATACCTGCGTGCCATACAACGAAACCTGAATATGCGGAAGCGATTAAAAGACGGTAGTCAACGCCTTTGACCTGCTTTGCAATTTCCTTCGCGAAGATAGCGCCGATAACAAGACCGAAGCCCCAGTTTAACCAGCATGCGATTGTAGAAACAACAGTAACTAAAACGATTGCCTGGAAAGGTTTCTTAGGAATAGAAGCTGCTTTCTTTAAGAACTTCTGAATAACAGGTGCGTTGGCAAATGCAGTACCAAGTACAAGCACTAAAGCCATCTGCATAGAGAATGCAAGGAGACTCCATACACCGTTGCCCCAGAACTGAACGATATCAATAGGGCCAAGACCTGTGACAGGCATTGCTGCGATAAATACGACAGCAGTTAAAATGATACAGAAAATGAATGGATCAGGTAAGAAACGCTGAACCAAATTTACACAGCCGTTTGTAAACTTTTTGAACATAATGTTTGACCTCCCTCTAGGTGATTTTTTGTTAGTGAATTAACAAACAACTATAGACTAATTATACAAAATATCGTAGAATAGATACATGATAAATTATTGTAATAACTTTGAAAAAATGAACTTAAGGGCGAAAGACGATGGAAAAATTACAAGCAATAACAAAAATGTCGGAGATAACGGGCACATTGCCTATAATACTCACTTATATACTGGAAACAGATGCACAAAATCTTGGTGAATTTGATATAAATCCGAAATATTACTGTTTATATGTAAGACGCCGGGGGCGTGTCATTATTTTTGACGGAAAACACCGTCAGACAGTCCATGAAGGAAAGGGGATATTTCTGAAAAAAAGCGGCGCTTATCATTTTAAGGAAAATACAATGGTCGAGGGCGGCGGCTGGATGTTTTTATTTGGCGGCGCTTTTTGTGAAAACATACTGAAATATTTAAAGCTTAACTTTTTTGAAGTTTTTGATATTGATATGGGACGGCTGCGTCATACGAAAAATGAGATGTGCCGCTGTCTTTATACATACAAACAGGATTTTTATAAGGCGTCCCTTGTATTTCAAAATCTTCTCCATGATATCGGGCAGGCGCGGCAGAAGGATAACGTTGTTGATATTAAGCTCTGGGAGGTTGACAAGTATATTCGTCATCATTTCTGTGAAAATATTACGCTGGAGGAGCTTGCAAAAATATACGGAACGAGTCAGAGCTATTTTACAAGGGCTTACAAGGCGGTTTATCATAAACCGCCGATGCAGAATGTGCGCCAGCTTCGGCATGAACGTGCGAGACTGCTGCTTGAGGCGACCGAAAAGAAAATTTATGATATAAGCCGGGAATGTGGCTTTGATAACTGCGATTATTTTTGTGCAGCCTTTAAAAAAATTGAAGGCAAGACACCGGCGCAGTACCGCAGAGAGAAGAAAGTGACAATGTTTTAGAATTATTTTAGAAAATAATGATGGACTTTATCTCTGTAAAATGTTAAAATAAAAGCACGAAATCGTATTAAAGTGTGTTGAGGGTACAAGGAGGATTTTGTAATGAATAAAAAGATAAGAACATCCGAGGTCGAACAGCTTTTTAAAGCAATTATGTGTCTTAAGGACACAGAAGAATGTTTTGAGTTTTTTGAAGATTTATGTACAATCAATGAACTTTTGTCACTGTCCCAGCGTTTTGAAGTGGCAAAGATGTTAAGAGAGCAGAGAACCTATCTTGAAATTGCAGAAAAGACAGGCGCATCAACAGCGACAATCAGCCGTGTGAACCGTTCATTAAATTATGGCAATGACGGCTATGATATGGTGATGAAGCGTCTTGAAGAAGAAAAATAGAATGTGCCGCGGCACATTCTATTTTTTATGGGTTTTATTCTTTTCTTTTGTGTCGGATGCTTCGGCATTTTCGGACATCTGATCAATGAGCTTTTCTACAAGCTGCTTTTTAATGTAAATGTCGTAGCTCAAAAGGCAGATAAAGCTGAAAAATATCAGAAGCTCTTTTTCATCGCCTTCGGTGTCAGGAAAAATATCCTTGGCAGCGTTAAGCTTTGTCTGAATATCATCAAGAATCGGTTCCGACTGGGATATTTCCATATTGAAAATGCGTTCGTAAATGGTGCCTAAATCCGGCGTCCGGTCTTTTTTAAAATACATTTCCTTTAGCGGTGCCAGAAGTGTCTGAATATCATTGATAGATAAAATATTTTTATAATAGTAAATAAATGTCAGTATAAGAAGGTGGTCTTTTGAATACTTCTTTTTTTCCGGCGGCGGCAGCAGATTATTCTTTGCATAATTGTTGATCATTGTCTTTGTGAGAATTTTATCATCCTCATACCGCTTTGTTGTGGCAAGATGCTCGTCCATAAAGGTTGTGATCTGATCCATATAAAGGTCGATATCCGGAATACCTGACGGATGAATGTAGTCGGCGGCAAGCTTTTCACTGCGCGTCTTTTCAATTAGTTTTAAAATATCAGTTATTACTTTGCTTTTTTCTTCGCTCATTCTATCACCTGTCTGTCATATGACGTAATGTAGTTTTTATTGTCATTTCACAATGTAATTATATATGAAAGGCGGTACAAGGTCAATGATAAGTGATAATTATTATTGAAATTATCATGCAGGAACGATATAATAGACGGTGTCAAAAATAAAATAAAGGGAGAATTGTATGGAAACTACAAAGGGTAAGTTAAGCGCGCTGCTTCCGATTGGCGTTTTTCTCGTCATATTTCTCGGAATGGGATGTATCAGCGGTGATTTTTACGGAATGCCGGCGATTGTCGGATTTTTAATTGCACTTATGGTGGCTTTCCTTCAAAACAGGAAAGTGTCCTTCAATGAAAAAATTAAAATGGTAGCGTCAGGCGTCGGTGATGAAAACATTATTACGATGTGTCTTATTTTTCTAGCGGCCGGTGCATTTTCAGGCGCTGTATCTGCAGCCGGCGGCGTGGAGAGCACAGTTAATTTCAGCCTTTCAATTTTGCCGTCATCGGTTGCGGTTGTCGGATTGATGGTTATTGGCTGTTTTATTTCGCTGTCAATGGGGACAAGTATGGGGACAATTGCGGCATTGGCGCCGATTGCTGTCGGCATCAGTGATAAAACAGGTTATTCGATGGCACTTTGCATCGGCGCAGTTGTCAGCGGCGCTATGTTTGGCGATAATCTGTCAATGATTTCTGATACAACGATTGCGGCAGTCAAAACACAGGGCTGTGAGATGAAGGATAAGTTTAAGGCGAATTTTTTAATTGTACTTCCGGCGGCCATCATTGCATTGATTTTGTTTGGCGTGCTTTCGGGAAGTACATCGTATACAATGACCGAAGAACTGTCCTATGACATAATTAAAATTGTACCGTATATTGTTGTGCTTATCGGTGCACTCGTCGGGTTTAATGTGTTTGCCGTACTCATCAGCGGTACAGTCGTGTCGCTTGTTATCGGTATTGCCACAGGCGCAATCCAGTGGCAGCAGATGTTTGTTGCGATGGCCAAGGGGCCGGACGGCTCCGGCGGCATTATGGGCATGTATGACATTACCGTCATTTCGATTGTTGTTGCCTGTATCGTTGCCATTGTCCGCCATAACGGCGGTATTGCCTATATTTTGGATTTTATCCGCAAGCGGATTAAGGGCAAAAAGGGCGCGGAGTTTGGTATTGCTGTACTGTCACTGCTTGTCGATATGGCGACAGCCAATAATACAGTGGCCATTGTTATTGCAGGTCCTATTGCAAAGGAAATCAGTGAGGAATACGGCATAGAACCGAAGCGCTCGGCGTCACTTTTGGATATTTTTACGGCGGTCGGACAGGGCATGATTCCTTATGGCGCCCAGTTACTGCTGGCGGCGGAGGCGACAGGGCTGACACCGTTTAACATCATGCCGTATTTATTTTATCCGATGATTATGGCCGTCAGCGCACTCTGCTTTATTATTTTTAAGAAAAATAAACCGTCAGCTTGAATTTTAAGAAAAACAAATGGGCAGTTTTAGCTAAGAACATCGAATTTGTACGGTGCGGAAAGTCTTTGATAGACACGCACCGTATTTTTTTTATCGCAGGTGGCAAGGAAAACTTCCCTGACATCGCTGACGCCGTGGGCTTTCAGCTGATCTTTAAGCCATTTTTCATCGTGACCGGTATGGGCTAAGTTCTTTTTCATAATGTTGCCGTCGATAATGACATTGGCAACAAGAAAATCCTGCTCAGCCATAAAAGTCACATCTGAAGCTTTTGTTTTTTCTCCGGCTGTCAGCTGCAAATCGTCCGGCGTGACGGGGCGGGCGCCGGCTTTTGGAAGAAAGCTTATGTGGCCGTTGGACTCAAGGACGGCAGTCTGAATGTCTGCAATGTCAAAGTAGCCGTTGACGCGGCACTGTGACATAAATTCGTTTAAATCTAAATTAGCCCGTTTCATATTTTTAAAATACAGGCATCCGTTTTGATAAAGAATCGATGGTTTTCCGACAATAAGCCGTCTTGCCATGATTGAGGTGCAGGAAAGCTTGGAAAATAAAAGGGCGGTGGCTGCGTAAATAATCATTGCTGTCAGCGGCTTAAAAAAATCATTTTCAAGCGAAGTAGCCATTTCAGCGGCAATCGAGCCAATCGTAATGCCGTTGATATAGTCAAACATACTCAGCTGTGACATTTGGCGGCAGCCGAGAATTTTAGTTAATATAAAGAGGGCGATAATTGAACCGGTACTGACAGCGGCAATATGCAATAATTCCATAAACATCCTCCTGAAAAAAGGTTTATTTTTAATATGGCAGAATAACGTTATTTCATGCACACTTTTATACTTTATAGTATAAAAAATAATAAATCTTATTAGCAAAAATAATGAATTGCAGGCGTTTTATCGTTGACACTTATTAAAAATACATCTATAATGAAATTTCTGAAAAACAGAAGGAGGAAAATGTTATGAATCAGAAACAAGGGTTTCTTGACAGGCTGTTTCACTTAAAAGAACACAGCACAGACGTAAAGACAGAGCTTATTGCCGGTGTAACAACGTTTATGGCAATGGCCTACATTTTGGCGGTCAATCCGTCAATTCTTGAAGCTGCAGGAATGGATAAGGGCGCGGTATTCACAGCGACAGCAATTGCTTCCTGTCTTGCAACTTTATTAATGGCAGGTCTTGCAAATTATCCGTTTGCACTTGCACCGGGCATGGGACTTAATGCCTTTTTTGCTTATACCGTTGTTCTTAAAATGGGTTACTCATGGGAGGTTGCACTGACAGCTGTATTTGTCGAGGGTATTATTTTTATCATCTTATCACTGACGAATGTCCGCGAGGCTATTTTTAATGCCATACCGATGAATCTGAAATATGCCGTAACCGGCGGTATTGGTCTTTTCATTGCCTTGAT
>USSL01000130.1 GCA_900557175.1 uncultured Eubacteriales bacterium | reverse complement strand
TTTACAATGAACGGCAAAAGTGAACAGGGTAATCCGCTTTTTGAGGCTAATCCGGGCGGTGCGCCGTGTAATGTTTTAGCGATTTTAAAGAAATATGGCAAAGAAACAGGTTTTATCGGTAAGGTGGGCAGCGATCAGTTCGGGCAGATGCTAAAGGGGATACTTGAAGAAGTCGGCATTGATACAGCGGGACTTGTGATGGACGCCGGATATAATACGACACTTGCATTTGTCCATACGGCAGAAGATGGTGACAGAACATTTTCATTTTACAGGAAACCGGGCGCAGATATGATGCTTGCAGAGGGTGAGATTAACTATGAAATGATTGACAATACAAAAATTTTTCATTTTGGTACATTGTCGATGACGGATAATCCTGCAAGAGAAGCAACAAAGGCAGCGGTGGCTTATGCAAAAGCGCACGGTAAACTGATTTCCTTTGATCCTAATTTAAGACCGCCGCTTTGGGAAAATCTTGCAGATGCAAAAGAGGCGATTGCTTACGGTCTTGAAATTGCAGATATTGTCAAAATCGCGGATAATGAGATTGAATTTATGACCGGAAAATCAGATATGAATGAAGCTATTGAAGTGCTGACAGCACAGTATGATATAAAGCTTTTGCTTGTGACCTTGGGAAAAGACGGCAGTGTGGCTATTTACAATAAAGAACGTGTCTTTGTTCCGGGATTTATTCAGGAAAATACAATTGAGACAACCGGTGCGGGCGATACATTTGGCGGCTCAGTGCTTGCTTATGTATGTGAGCATGGCATCGAGCATTTGACGAAAGACAATCTTATGCAGATGCTGACGCTGGCCAATGCAGGAGCATCTCTTATTACAACAAGAAAGGGTGCCCTAAGAGTGATGCCGGAGATGTCAGAAATTTTGGCACTTGCGTCGACAAGGAAATAGAACGGAGAATATTATTATTTACTTTAAAAAGGCTTTTGGAAAATCGGGGAGCGCGATGCGCGGCGGTTTTTCAGAGGCCTTTTTTATGACATATGAAATTGCTTCCTATGTCATAAAAAAGCTCCGCAAGGGATGCGACCAGATGCATATGGAATATGACTGCCTATGGCAGTCTGCATTTGGCGCGCAAAGCGGAGCAAGTCCCTCAATTATATTCCACATTAAAGTGTTGCGGTTTAAAGCGTTGACGCTGAGGGCGGACTGTGTTAAGATGGGATAAGAGTTAAAAGGGGCAGGCTTTGCCCCGATATTTTTTATCATAAAAATTTTCAGGAGGAGAATTTGATGGAACACAGACATCAAAACGGAGGATTTACTAACAGTGCGGGGTTTGTCCTTGCATGTATCGGTTCGGCAGTCGGTATGGGCAACATATGGATGTTTCCGTACAGACTCGGTCAGTACGGCGGCGCTGCGTTTTTAATTCCGTACATTTTATTTGTTGTATTGTTTGGCTTTGTCGGACTTTCAGCAGAATTTGCCATCGGCCGTATGGCAGGCACGGGTACACTCGGTGCTTATAAATATTGCTGGGAAAGCAGAAAAAAGGGAAAGACCGGAGGTGTGCTAGGCTGGATACCGCTGCTTGGGTCTTTAGGTATTGCCATCGGCTATGCAATTATTGTCGGCTGGGTGCTTCGAAGTATGGTTGGGGCGCTGTCAGGGACAATGTTTGAAAAAGACGCTGCTGAGTATTTTGGAGAAGTGACCGGCGCTTTTGGCAGTGTGCCGTGGCATCTTGCCATTATTGTGCTGACAGTAGTGCTGCTTTTAATCGGTGCGGTTAAGAGTATTGAGGAGGTCAATAAAATATTAATGCCGGCCTTTTTTGTGCTGTTTGCGGTGCTTGCAGTACGTTCGGCTATGCTTCCGGGTGCCTTAGAGGGCTATAAATTTTTGTTTATTCCAAAGTGGGAATATTTACTTCGGGCAGATACGTGGGTGATGGCTATGGGACAGGCATTTTTCTCGTTGTCAATTACAGGCTCGGGCATGATTGTATACGGCACCTATCTTAAAAAGAGTGAGGATATCCCGAAGGCATCAATGAGAACTGCTTTTTTTGACACGATTGCGGCCATGCTGGCGGCTTTGGCGATTATGCCGGCAGTCTTTGCTTTTGGCATTGCACCGGATAAAGGGCCGTCTCTGATGTTTATTACATTGCCGGAAGTATTTGCACAGATGCCGTTTGGCCGTGTATTTGCTGTCTTTTTCTTCCTGTCGGTTGTATTTGCCGGTGTGACAAGCCTTTTAAATATGTTTGAGGCTGTCAGCGAATCATGGCAGACGAAGTTTAAGCTTTCGAGAAAAACGGCGGTGATTTTGTGCGGCGCGATTGCGGCAGCAGTTGGTATTTTTATTGAGGCAGAGCCGAAGCTCGGTTCGTGGATGGATTTCATTACAATCATAGTTGTACCATTTGGGGCGGTGCTCGGAGCAATTTCGATTTATTATATTCTTGGATTTTCAAAAATTAAAGTTGAGCTTGAGACAGGGCGCAAAAAGCCGCTTGCTAAGATTTTCGGACCGGCGGCGAAGTATATTTATGTGCCGCTGACTATTGCCGTATTTATCCTCGGTATCGTATGGGGCGGCATTGGATAATAGAATAGAGAAAGTGATTGCAGGACAGTCATAAAATAAAGGCGTGAGCGATGTTTATCGACACGCCTTTTTGTATATATTGCACAAAATGTTTTAACTATATTTTACAAAAATAATTTTAATGCACATATTACTATTGACTAAGTTATTATATTAGAATATTATAATGTTATAACAATTAAGAGAAAGAAAACATATGAATGTTTTCGGTACGAGGCAGTATATGCTGCGCAAAATAAAGCGGGTGAAGGATTCCCCGGATTAAAGAGGAGGCTTATATTTATGAAGAAGTTTAAAAAGTTTACGGCGATGGCACTTGCAGGTGTGATGGCAATGTCGGTACTGGCAGGCTGCGGCAAAGGCTCGGCTACATCCGGTGATGGAGAGGCAGACGGTGGGACAAACGGCGGCGGTGCAGCTGCAGGCGGAACAGTTGAGTTTTGGAATGATAAGTTCCTTGATGCAGAGCAGGCAGATCTTGATAAGGTATTTGGAGGTATAAGTGACCTTTCCGGCATTAAGGTAGAACCGGTGACTTATCCTGACACGGCGGCTTATCAGACAGCGATGCAGCAGTCTATCCGCGAGGAGGGAGCGCCGGGGTTATTTACATGGTGGAGTGGTCCTCAGCTTGAAACGCTTGTTGAAAATGACTTGGTTGAAGATGTTACAGATTTATGGGATGAGTATGTTGTTGCCAATGGTGTTGCAGATGATATTAAGGAGTCCTTTACGGTAGACGGTAAAATTTATGCAGTGCCTTACAGTATTATCTATAACACGATTATTTACAATAAGAATGTTTTAGCACAGTATAATCTTGAGATTCCGGAAACCTTTGACGAATTTTTGGATGTATGCCAGACATTAAAGGATAATGGCGTGACACCAATAGCTTTAAAGAATGATTCATGGGCAGGTTTCATATGGTTTCAGGCGCTTGTCGCAGCTTATGAGCCGCAGTTATATCAGGATATTTGTGACGGTACAAAGAAATATACAGACCCTGAAGTTGTTGAGGTCATGAATATTTGGAAGGATATGCTTGATAAAGGATATTTTTCGGCACCGATGAATATTCAGGATATGGATAAGTCACTTGCCAATGGTACAGTTGCAATGGAATTAGAGCCAAACTATGAAGCAGGAACACTTGTAAAATCTTACGGGCTTGTGGCAGGCGAGGATATCGGTACTTTTGTTCTTCCGTCAATGAACGGTGATAAGAAGGTTGTTTTCTTTGAGGTGACACCGCTTTGTGTTGCAAAGGCAAGTGATGATAAGTCAGCTGCAAAAGAGGTTCTTAAGAAATGGTTTACAAAAGAACATCAGACAGTTGTGACAGAAGTGACAAACAATGTCAATACAAGTCAGGTTCAGACAGATAATGCCTGTGTCAATGAGATGATTTCTTACACAACAGATACAGAAAATTATCAGATGATGCTCAGATACTATGAAAATACACCGGAAGAAATCAGAAATGTTGCATTAGATGAGCTTATGAAGTTTGAACTTGGCAATGCAGGTGTCGATGAAGTGTTAAATACAATTCAGGCAGCAGCAGATGAGGTTTTCGCAAAATAAGAAATAAAAGATAAATGTATGGAGAGCAGTATGAGTTTTGCTCTCCATACCTATCTGTCACAGGCGGGAGGCGGCATAGATGGCAAGGACAGAAGTTGCAAAAAGGAAAGAGAAGAAATATTGGCGGGATTATTTGTATATACTTCCGGCTGTATTATTTATAGGAATATTTTTTATAACATCAATATTTTATACGTTTCATTTGAGCTTTTTTGAATGGGACGGTTTTTCGGAGAAGGTGTTTGTCGGGCTTGAAAATTATAAGCACCTTTTTCAGGATAAGAATTTTCTTATTTCTGTGATGAATACGCTCATATGGGTTGTATGTTCAATGGTTACATCAGTGATTGTGCCGCTTCTTATAGCAATTATGGTGACAAGAAGCTCGGCATTAAAGCTTTTTAAAAATGTCTTTTATTTTCCGACAGCCATTTCGGCGACTGTCGGCGGTATGATTATGGCGACGCTGCTTTCAACATACGGCTTGCCGCAGATTTTTGCATGGCTGGGACATCCTGAACTTGCAAGAGACTGGCTTGCCATTCCGTATGTTAATACGTTTATTATGATTCTCACAGGCGTATGGCAGGGCATTGGTCTGAATATGATTTTATTTGTTTCCGGTCTTAAAAATATGGATACGGCGCCGATTGAAGCGGCTCAGATTGAAGGTGCATCGGGACTTAAGATGTATACAAAGGTGATTTTGCCAATGTTAAAACCGACAATTATCGTTGTACTTTTAATGGCGCTTGTCAATAGTTTTAAGGTATTCGACGGTATATGGGTTATGACAAAGGGCGGCCCGTACAGAACATCAGAAACACTGGCGCTGACAATGTATGAAGAATCATTTATTTATAACCGGTTTGGCAGCGGTGCAGCCGTAGCCGTTGTATTGACTGTTGTCATTTTAATTGTCTCGTATTTTAATGTGAAAAATACTTTCAAAGAAGATTAGGGGGGACGCATATGATTAAGACAAAACGCAGTACAAAAACGATTTTTAATATTATTTTGTCAATTTTAGGACTAATATGGATTTCTCCGCTATTCTTCGTTATACTGAATATATTCAAATCAAAACAGGAATATAATATGGGAACCTTTTGGACGCTGCCAGAAGGTGTCAATATTGCAGATAACTTCAGAATTGTTATGGAGAGCGGGCTTTTTGAATCCTTCGGCGCCAGCCTGCTTTATTCGCTGCTTGGTGCGGTATTTGCGGTATTTATCGGTCTTTTGGCAGCCTACGGGCTGACACATTTAAGAATTAAACATAAAATGTTTTGGTTCTTATTTATTTACAGCGGTACGATTTTTCCGTTTCAGATTTATCTTATTCCGGTATATAAAGGGTTTTCAGCGTTAGATTTATATGATACG
>USSL01000129.1 GCA_900557175.1 uncultured Eubacteriales bacterium | reverse complement strand
CGCCATTGATGCAGGGGCATCCGCCATTACCGTGATGATGAGGCAATCTGTCTGTAAACCTCGCAGGATTTCATCAATTCCTTATGTGTCCCCTGCCCAATCACATGACCATCCTCAAGAACGAGTATTTTATCTGCATGAAGAATCGTACTGATACGCTGGGCAACAATGAGTGTTGTCGCATCCTTCGTCTCATTTTTTAAAGCGCGGCGCAGCTGCACATCTGTCTTATAATCAAGGGCAGAAAAGCTGTCGTCGAAAATATAAACCTCCGGCTTCTTCGCAATAGCTCTCGCAATGGAAAGACGCTGCTTCTGACCGCCGGAAACATTCGTGCCGCCCTGGGCAATCGGTGAATCAAGCCCATCCTCCTTCGCGCTTATAAAATCCCATGACTGCGCGATTTCGGCGGCACGGCGGATATCAGCCTCTGATGCTTCTTCGCTGCCATAACGGATATTTGAATCAATCGTTCCCGAAAAAAGAATGCTCTTTTGAGGTACATAACCGATTCTATCTCTTAAATCGCAAAGATCCATGTCTTTAATATCAACACCATCCAGTGTAATGCGCCCCTTTGTCGCATCAAAAAATCTCGGAATCAGATTGACAAGGGTACTTTTGCCGCTGCCCGTACTTCCAATAAAGGCAACCGTCTCACCCTTATGCGCCGTAAAGCTGACATCGGTTAATGAACATTCATCAGCGCCCGGATAGGCAAAAGACACATTTTCAAAGGCAAGTTCACCCTTGACATCCTTTGCCGGATATTTCGGTGAATCACCGCTTTTAATGACAGTTTCCGTATCCATCACTTCATTGATACGCTTGGCCGATACCATCGCTCTTGGAAGCATGACAGACATCATCGTAATCATAAGGAAAGCCATAATAATCTGCATTGCATACTGGATAAAGGCCATCATATTGCCGACCTGCATCGTACCGCCATCAACGGCATAAGCCCCGCTGTATACAATAAGCACTGTAATACCGTTCATAATAAACATCATTGTCGGCATCATCAGCGTCATACACCGGTTGACAAAAAGATTTGTCTTCGTCAATGTCTTATTGGCATCCTCAAATCTATCCTCCTCATGCTTTTCTGTACTGAAGGCACGGATAACGAAAATACCCGACAGGATTTCTCTCGATACAAGGTTTAACTTATCAATTAAATACTGAAGCTTCGTAAATCTCGGCATTGCAACCGCAAGAAGCAGCACAATAACAATAAGAATAAGCCCGACAGCAAGCCCTAAAATCCATGTCATCGACATATCTGTCTGAAACACTTTATAAAGACCGCCAATACCTAAAATCGGCGCATATAAAACGATTCTGAAAATCATCGTAAATGTCATCTGTATCTGCTGAATATCGTTTGTACTTCGCGTAATCAGAGACGCTGCCGAAAAATGGTTAAGCTCAGAGCCTGAAAATGTCAGTACCTTTCTGTAAATACTGTTTCTTAAATTTCTGCCAAGTGTAGACGCCACCTGGGAAGCTAAAAATGTCACGCCGATGGCCGCAAGAACACCGAGCAAGGCAAGGCCAAGCATCTTAAGTCCTGAAAAAAGGACATAGCGCATCTGCATACTGTCAAGGTCAATTCCCTGAGCGCTGTATTCATTCTGAACATACAAAATTGCACTCTGTGTCACGATGGATTCCGGCATTTGGGAAATTTCCGCCGTCATCTCATCCATCATCTTCATACGAACATCTTCCGGCATCTGTGCAAATACAGGAAGAATATCCGTTCCCTCCGGCAATTGCATCTGATCTGTGATTTTTTTCTGCATTTCCTTACTTGAATCATCTTCCGATGTCAGTCCCGTCACTGCCATCATCGGCACGCCGAAAATATTATTGAGTGCAGTGCGCTCATCTTCGGAAATATCTTCAAGTGTATACATGCCGTCCGCTAAATCGTAAGTACGCTCGACTTGTGCCCTGTCATCCTCATCCATAAACAAAAACAATTCATTCATGGAAACTTCCTGTATTGTTTCAGGCACACAGTCCTCAATACCCTTTTGCTGAATGCCGACATTTACAATCTTTGATGTATAATCCGGCAGTGACAGATCACAAAAGGCCTGAACAAATAAAAGAACAATAATCAAGACAATATAATGCCACCGTTCCTTCATATAATGAAACATCTTTACCATAGTCGTTCTCCTTTAGTCTTTATTATTTTTCATCGCCCTCACTGAAATTTTCAATAATCTGATTGAAAAAACGCCGTATGAGACAAAGCTCCGCCTCGGAAAATCCCTTAAACATCACATGCTCGCTCTGCTCAATTTTCTCCTTAACGCGCTCACTCAGCTCAAACCCTTTTTTTGTCAGATATACGCGGCTAATGCGGCGATCTGTGTCGTCGATTCTGCGCTCAATTATACCGCTCTTTTCAAGCCGCTTTATAGACACCGCAACTGTCGGCGGCTTAATATTCATCTGTTTTGAAATTTCATTCTGACTTAAGCCTTCATTTTTCCTGAGAAAATATAAAAGCGGCACCTGTTTCGGATGCACATCCATCGCCTGAAGCATCTTAAAACCTTTGCAGAAATAAAGATGCGTAATCTTCGCAAACAGCGCCTGAAGCGGTTCTTCTTTTTTATCTTCCATGTTATCGCCTCCTTATTAATTAGTTGCCTAACTTATTTTATACGTTAAACGTCATTTTTTCAACGTTCATTTAAAAATTTTATAATTTTTTTTAGATTTTTGGCATATTTTTAATTAGTCGACAAATAATCAGCTTTTTCACCCCCTACTTTCATATTTTTCATAGACATGATATAATAAGTGCAGAATGCGGATTATATCATATCTTTCAGATATAATATCCCCCGAAGCTGCGCAGTAATTTTCTGCCTAAGGAGGAAATTACCTTATGCACAGTGGTACAATTCGCGCTCCGCGCTCATTATACTATGCATATTTTCCATCATATAAGGAGGATTTTTATGACAAATACCGATGTAAAACCAAGATGGGAAGACCGCAGACATATTTTGTGGTTTCCGATAACATTTGATAAATACCGTATTGCCCGCGGAAGAATTTACTGTACCCACGGTCTTTTAAAGCAGGAGGAGCATGAATGTCTCTTATACCGTATTCTTGATATTTCCCATGTACGCACACTGACAAACCGCATGTGCGGCACCGGCACAATTATTTTAAGAACACAGGACGCTTCCGATCCGATACTGACACTTAAAAATATTAAAGACAGTATACGCGTCAAGGAGATGATCAGCGATATGGTCGAGAAGACACGCGAAGACAGAGGTATTGCCGGACGTGAGATGTACGGTGCCGGAGGCGGTATGATGGACGACATTTACGACGATGAAATATAACCTGTAATACTTTTTGCGCCGTCAGAACTAAGCGGCAGAAAGAAGACTGTTATGACCGAAACCTATTGTATTATCGCCTTTGACAGCACCCACAATGCCATCGCCTGCGAAAAGCTTCTTCAGGAGCAGGGATTTTCGGCACGGATTATTCCCGTGCCCGTTCAGGTAACTGCCGGGTGCGGTCTTTCTGTGCGATTTGAAGAAAAGGATATAAAAAAAATAAAACCGCTCTGCGAACGGTTCTACCCTATATATTTTTATAAAGTTTACAAAGATGGCTTAAAAAAGACGGTGACGCCGCTTGCTTTTTAGGCAGGCTCACCGTCCAAAGCCTGCCTCTATTTTAGAGAGCGCTTCCACAAGCGCACCGCACTGATCCGCCGATAACTCCGTCTGAAAAAACGTCCTCAGCTTATCATGAAAGCCCTGCTGATAAACAAAAGCTTTCTCTCCCTTTTCCGAAAGTGATATAAGCACAACACGGCGGTCTTTGCTGCTGCGAACCCGGTTGACATAACCTTTTTTTACAAGGCTGTTAATCGCAATTGTCAATGTTCCGACTGTCACGCCCATCTTTTTTGCAATAGAGGACATACTTCCCGATGTTTTCATGCCGACGGCCGCAATAATATGCATATCATTGACCGAAATATCTTTAAATTCACTGTCTGCCACATATGTCTGCTCGGCACTCATTGTATGACCGTAAATCTTACCGAGCAAATTGTCAAGCTGTCCGTAAATATCCATCAGCCGTCCTCCTCCCTGGATATATTTTACTCTATAATATTCCACTTATATATTATCTCAATTCTTCTGTTATATGGCTCTGCCATACGGATTCTCTATTGCTATGTAAACTTTCGACCTCTTGGATCAAAGTGTAACATCGCCGCTCGTAATGCGGTTTTAATATCTTATACTTTGACACATAACGAAATTTTAACTCCTGGATATAATAATTGACCAATGTATGAATTTCTTCCTTAGCAACTTCATTCTCATCTTCATCCTCTTTATTCTCTTTTGTTTTTCTTAATGGCTCCGTTTTCAATCTGTCAAATAAAAATTTCTTCTGTTCCTCAATTGATAGCTTCATTACACATCTCCATAACAAACAATCCCACAGGTGTTGACTCCTGTGGGATATAATTTTATGCCAAAACGACACCTTTTCGTCTAAGGAATTCTCTCGTAGCATCGGTTTTCATTGCAATTAAACTCATCTTCTCATTCCCAGCTTCACCAACAGATAATCCCTTACGTGCCTGCCTCCATGAGTATTCTGCATGTGATAATGTACTCAATTGCCATGCATCATATTCATCATATCTTCTATAAACCGATTCCACTAATTTTTTCTCTGTATCATTCAGTTTTTCATATTCCCCATCAAACATATGCCCTGTCAAATATTCGTTTCTCACATTTACAAGAACCGGACCATATTTCCAAGCCTCAAAATCATCATTGAACAGAGGATTTCCTGAGATCATCAATGATTCCCTTTGTGAAAAGTACATCATCTTGTGCATCTTCATTTGATCCATAACGCTTCCATGCTTTTTCACATGCAATTCATTCAAATATTTCGCTACAGCTAATGTCTGTGCCATGTAATCTCATCCTCCTTTTACATATCTTAATTATAGTATTCTACTACTTCTGACTATATTATACAATATCTTTTTACTTTTGTCTTGGAAAATTTGTCTTGGAAAATATCTATTTCCGTTTTTTATATTTTTAGCTCATTTGGAATGATTAATTTCCAAATATCATCGTAACAGCCACCCTCCTGATCATGTGTCAGATAACGCTTACTTTTACCAATTTGTGCCTTGCATTTTTCAAAAAATGAATTAGATAATCCCATTTGCTTCCTATGATGCCATAGCAGATATCCCATCTTCTGATACAAAAATTGATTTTTGTAAAGATCCATGTACTTAAGCAATCGTTTCTCCTGCATTTGATGCACACTTTCTATATTCTGTATCACTTCTTCAATTCCGGAAATTTTATCCATATTTTTAATGCAGTCCACAATGGTACGTTCTAAATTAGTTACTGCTATACCTCCATCATAAGGATACTTCTCAATCCCTTCTGAACTTTTCGATGCTACAAAACAATAGGTATATCCATCAAATGTAAACTCGCGGAAGCTACTCTCGGAAGATACATACACATCGCAATAAATCCGATCTGTAATTCCATTGGTGCTAGAATATAAATAGTACAAGTCAAAATGAGAATTCCTTATAAGAAAAAT
>USSL01000128.1 GCA_900557175.1 uncultured Eubacteriales bacterium | reverse complement strand
TCTGCATCTGGCGCGCAAAGCGGAGCAAGTCCCTCAAGGATTGAGGGATTTAGGGCGTTCAAAGCGGACTTGTCCGCTTTGCTCTTGTAAAGGAGGAGAAAGAGAATGAAGATTATTTTACCAAACGGAAATGTTGAGGAAACACAGGAAACTTTAAAGGCAATCCGTCACAGTGCATCTCATGTACTGGCTCAGGCTGTAAAACGCCTTTATCCTGAAACAAAGCTTGCAATAGGACCGGCAATTGATGATGGCTTTTATTATGATTTTGACAGAGACGGCGGCTTCACAGCGGAAGATCTTGAAAAACTTGAAGCAGAGATGGCAAAAATCGTGAAAGAAAATCTTCCGATTAAGCCTTTTGTACTGCCGAGAGAAGAAGCTCTGGCGCTTATGAAGGAAAAGGAAGAACCGTACAAGGTTGAGCTTATTGAGGATTTACCTGAGGAGGAAACAATCAGCTTCTATCAGCAGGGTGAGTTTGTAGACCTTTGTGCAGGCCCGCATATTTTGTATACAAAGGGTATTAAAGCGTTTAAGCTGACAAGTATTGCCGGCGCTTACTGGCGCGGCAGTGAGAAAAATAAAATGCTCACAAGAATTTACGGTACAGCTTTTGCAAATAAGACAGATTTGGAAAGCTATCTGACAATGCTTGAGGAAGCAAAAAAGCGCGACCACAGAAAGCTTGGCAAAGAGCTTGGTTTGTTTATGTTTACAGAGGAAGGACCGGGCTTCCCATTTTTCCTGCCAAAGGGCATGACACTTAAAAATACATTAATTGATTACTGGCGTCAGATTCATCAGAGAGAAAATTATTTAGAGGTTTCAACACCGGTCATCTTAAGCCGCAAGCTTTGGGAAACTTCCGGTCACTGGGATCACTATAAAGAAAATATGTATACAACAGTCATTGACGAGGAAGATTTTGCTGTGAAGCCGATGAACTGTCCGGGCGGTATGCTTGTTTATAAAAATCAGATGCATTCCTACCGTGATCTGCCGCTTCGTGTCGGCGAGCTCGGCCTTGTACACCGTCATGAAAAGAGCGGACAGCTTCACGGCCTTATGCGCGTGCGCTGCTTCACACAGGATGATGCGCATATTTTCATGAGAGATGATCAGATTGAGGAAGAAATCAAAGGCGTTACAAGATTGATTGATGAAGTGTACAAACAGTTTGGCTTTGACTATTTTGTAGAGCTTTCAACACGTCCGGAAAATTCTATGGGATCGGATGAAGATTGGGAAATGGCAACAAACGGTCTTCGCAGAGCACTTGAGGATATGGGCATGGATTATATTGTCAATGAAGGTGACGGCGCATTTTACGGGCCTAAGATTGACTTCCATTTAAGAGATTCCCTTGGAAGAACATGGCAGTGCGGTACAATTCAGCTTGACTTCCAGCTTCCGCAGCGTTTTGAACTTGAGTATACAGATAAAGACGGACAGAAGAAACGTCCGATTATGCTGCATCGTGTATGCTTCGGTTCTATCGAGCGTTTTATCGGTATTTTAATCGAGCATTTTGCAGGAAAATTCCCATTATGGTTATCCCCTGTTCAGGTTAAGGTTATTCCTGTATCTGAGAAATCAATGGATTATGCAAATGGTGTTTATGAAAAGCTTAAGGCGGCAGGTATCCGCACAGAGCTTGATAATAAGGATGAAAAAGTCGGCTACAAGATCCGTCAGGCACAGCTTGAAAAAGTACCTTATATGCTTGTTCTTGGCGAGAAGGAAGCAGCAGCCGGTACAATTACAGTAAGAAGCCGCGATAAGGGCGATTTAGGTTCAGCAGACCTTGATGCTTTTGTTGAAGATATTAAAAAGATGATTGCATCAAAAGAAAAATAAAAGTTTACGGTCAATGATGGCGTGAGGTGTGTTGTCCCCTGTTCACTGACGCTAGATATTTTTATGCACGGTTGACCGGGGCGGCGCATAGGATGATGTTGAGGGCAGATGCTCTCAGCATCATTTTTTTGAGGTGTGTGCTCTTCCGATCTGACGTGGCAATTAAAATTTTTATTGATCAGGGACATAATCCGAGCGGGCCAAACACAGGAGCTCAGGCTGATGGAGTGCAGGAGCAGGATATCACCTATCAGGTCGGTATTTATCTTGCAGACATTTTAAGGGGCGACGGCCGTTTTGAAGTTCGTCTGTCAAGAAACAGACCGGATGAAATTTTAGGCACAAGTAATGCGTCAAGTTTAAGGGAACGGGTGACAGCAGCCAATGACTGGCCGGCCGATTATTTTATAAGCATTCATGCAAACGCCAATGTGAATGAAAAAATTCATGGGACAGAGTGTTATGTGTACAGAGCCTACACGCAGGCCTACTATCTTGCTGAAAATATTTTGACAGGCATTGTCAGCCGTGTCGGCACGAAAGACAACGGTGTGCGTGTGAATCCTTCCCTTTACGTGCTGCGCCGTACAAAAATGCCGGCGGTGCTTGTGGAGCTTGCCTATCTGAGCAATTATGATGACCGGCAGCTTCTGACGGATGAACAATATGCTTTTGCAGAGGGAATATATAACGGATTGATTTCTTATCTGAATCTTTAGTTTAATGACTTGACTATTACATGAAAGCGCCTATAATAAAATTAAAACGCCGGCGGGACCGGCGCAAAAGATGCAGGGAGGAAATCAAATGATTAAGGTAACTGTATGGAATGAATTTGTGCAGGAAAATGAAACAGACCGTCTGGAGTCTGTTGCTGCAATTCGCGCAGTGCATCCAAATGGAATTCATGAAACATTAAAAGCGATTTTAGAGGAAGATGATGAATTTGTCGTGCGCACGGCGACGCTTGATATGCCAGAGTGTGGTCTGACAAAAGAAGTGCTTGATGATACGGATGTGCTTGTATGGTGGGCACATGTTGCCCATGAGCGCGTACCGGAAGAAATATCGGACAGAGTCCGTGATTATGTTTTAAGAGGCATGGGCTTTGTGGCGCTGCATTCGGCACATCCGAGCCGTCCGCTTCAGAAGCTTCTCGGTACATCAGGTTCTTTAAAATGGCGTGAAGGTGATTTTTGCCGTGTATGGAATTTATGCCCGACACATCCGATTGCCGAAGGGATTCCTGAAAGCTTTGAATTAGAGGAAGAAGAAATGTACGGAGAGTTTTTCGATATACCGAAGCCGGATGATGTTGTTTTCACAAGCTGGTTCAGAGGCGGTGAAGTATTTCGTTCGGGCTGTACGTGGACGAGAGGCTATGGTAAGATCTTTTATTTCCAGCCGGGACACGAAACAAACAAATCTTACTTTAATCCGTATGTGAGAAGAATTATTAAAAATGCTGTGAAGTGGGCAAAGCCTTCGGTGCGTGTTGAAAAGCTTGACTGTCCTCATGCAGAAATTTCACCGGAAGAAGCGTGGCAGAAAAGCATGAAAAGTAAGTAATAATTGCTATTATAGCGATTGTTTAAAAAAAATAAAAAAATTTTAAAAAAAGTGTTGACGAACGGCGGGTGTTATGATATTATAATATTCGTCGAGCGGGAGTGCTGGAATTGGCAGACAGGCAAGACTAAGGATCTTGTGTCTGTATAGACGTGTGGGTTCAAGTCCCATCTCCCGCATCACATAAGCCATCTTGAGAAATCAAGGTGGCTTTTTTGCTGTATCGGATGCTTTTTTTGTTGTTGGCCGAGGGCATCTTTCTTTATACAATTTTTATAAAAATTTCTCTATTGACAGCTTCCATTACTACACTAAATAAAGTATAATGACCTTATTATACTTTGGAGGTTATATGAATATGAAAAAAACGATTGTCAGTATTTTACTGACGCTTGTGTATGCCTTTGTTGCTTTTTGGTTTATGCTTCCGGCCATTAACCTGCGTTCAAAGGATTTTTACATTTACGTGATTACAGTGATCGTGGTTTATTTAATTGTATCGCTGTTTTTAAAGGGAAGTACAGTCATTCATGACAGTGTTAAAAGCAGGAGTATTAACTTTTCGGGTGTGAAGGGCAGCAGTATTGTGACAAAGATTCTTTTGGGGATTATTGCCGTATGTATTGTTGTTATTGTCGGCGGTACATTAATATCGGCAGAGATTTTTCATGCGTCGGCTTATCAGAAGCTGATGCCTGTGGAGGAGAGAGATTTCACAGAAGATATCAGTCAGATTTCTTTAAAAGATGTTCCTGTTGTTGACAGAGACTCGGCAGTCCGTCTCGGTGACAGAAAGCTTGGTGAGCTTGTAGAGTTTGTTTCCCAGTTTGAAGTAGACGAGTCGGCTTATTCCTATACACAGATTAATTATAAGGGTGTTCCTACGCGTGTGGCGCCGCTGATGTACGGCGATATTATTAAGTGGTTTAATAACCAGTCGGAAGGTATTCCGGCATATATCAGTGTGGATATGACGACGCAGGATGTTACGCTGCACCGCCTTGAGGAAGGCATCCGCTATTCACCGGGTGAGCTGTTTTTCAGAAAGCTTGACAGACATTTAAGATTTTCTTATCCGACCTATATTTTTGATGACAGCTATGCGTTTGAAATTGATGATGACGGCAATCCATACTGGATTTGTCCGGTGATTGATTATCGCATCGGATTGTTCGGCGGCAAGGATATTAAGGGCGTTGTGATTATGGATGCTCAGAATGGCTCAAGCCAGTATTATCCGATTGAAGAAGTGCCGCAGTGGGTAGACCAGGCATATTCTTCAGACATTGTGATTAATCAGATCGATTACTGGGGCAAGTATAAGAAGGGCTATCTGAATACAATTTTTGGACAGAAGGAGATGAGCCATACATCCGGAGGATATAATTATCTTGCACAGGATGACGATGTGTGGATTTATACAGGTCTTACAAGTACAGGTAATGACCAGTCCAATATCGGTTTTGTACTTGTCAATTTAAGAACGAAGGAAGCCCGCTATTATCCGGTATCCGGTGCGACAGAACATTCGGCCATGAGTTCGGCGGAAGGTCAGGTACAGCATCTTGGCTATCAGGCAACGTTTCCGATTCTTTTGAATGTGGCGAACCAGCCGACCTACTTCCTTTCACTGAAGGATAACGCGGGACTTGTAAAGCAGTTTGCATACATTAATGTGGAGCGTTATCAGGAGGTTGCCATTGGTTCGACGATTAATGAGGCATATAATCAATATTTGAAGCTTGTGGGCTCGAATGCGGATGCATCGATGGATGAGTCATCATTAAAGACGGAGACACAGATTGTTAAAGCTGTGTCATCTGCGGTTAAAGACGGCAACACGTACTATTATGTGCAGCTTGAAAACTCCGATCAGATATTTACAGCTTCGATTCAGCTGAACGATATTCTGGCGGTCATCAAGCCGGGAGATACGGTTTCGGTAAAATATGTGGATACGCAGACGCAGTTTACGGATATTAATGAGATTGAACTTGTGAAACAATCTTGATATCAGAAGATAAATCATATATAATAATAAGCGATGGCGCCAGTTTGAGGCAGACTCAGATTGGCGCTTTGCCATATTTTCAATAAAAGAGGAGAATTGCTATGGAAAAGAAAGTAAGAACACGATTTGCGCCAAGTCCTACAGGGCGTATGCACGTGGGAAATTTAAGAACAGCATTGTATGCTTACCTGATTGCAAAGCATGAGGGCGGAGATTTCCTTTTAAGAATAGAAGATACAGACCAGGGACGTTACTGTGAAGAAGCACTGGGAAT
>USSL01000127.1 GCA_900557175.1 uncultured Eubacteriales bacterium | reverse complement strand
TTTCTCTTTTAAGCAGTCTTACCAGACCATCTTTCATACTGACAGCCGCCATGCCAACGATACCGAAGCATTCTACTGCTGTCGTTCCGGCGTACATTGCAATTACTTCCGGATCGATCTGGATCGAACCCATTTTATTGTCGATGCGTCCTTTCATATTGACAGCCTCCGTTTCTTTACTTGTTTTTGTTTGATTCTAATTTTATGCCATGATTTTTGACGGGCTGGACATACGGAGCCGGAGCGGCTCCTGTGTCGGCGCGTGGGATGAAATATATGCGTCTCTCTACCCCGTCATGCAGCTCGATTCCGCTTTGCTCCATCTCGCTCACGGGCTTCGCCCTATGGATAAAAATGTCTGAAATACGGCTTATGTGCAAGCACAACACCGTTTTTCAGCCTTTTTTATCCGCATGACTCATGGCTTACGCGTATATTATACACCACCCACGTTAAAAAGGAAATAGAAAATAGACATCTGTCGAAAACTTTTTTTATTTTTTTTGGTTTTTCACTTGCATATTTTCCTATTTTCTGCTATTATACCTTTGTTATGGATTTTAATAGGAAGTCCAATGATCGGTTAAGGAGGTGCTACGATGGCTAAGTGTGCAATCTGCGAGAAAGCTGCTCATTTTGGTAATGCAGTGAGTCATTCACATAGAAGATCTAACAAAATGTGGAAAGCTAACGTTAAGTCTGTTAAGGTTAAAACTAATGGCGGAGCTCAGAAGATGTATGTATGTACTTCTTGCTTAAGATCCGGTTTAGTTGAAAGAGCGTAATATTGGGATAAAAAAGACAGCCTGCGGCTGTCTTTTTTATCCTACTATAACCTATAAGAAAGAAAAAGAGAGTGCACTAATGACACCCTCTTTTTTCTTATCCTGTCACATCATAAACCGGTGTCGGTCTTGACTTATCAAAAACAGCGTTGACATCAAACAGATCGCCAAGCCAGTCTTTGCCAGTCTGCATCTGCTGCCACATGCGCTGACCGTCGATATTTCTTCGTCCCTGACGCACATAATCACTGCCAATCTGCACCCAGTACTGACTGCCGTCCACATTACAAAAATATCTGAAACCGGCGTCGCGCAAATAACTATACTTCTGATTATCTGCCGTATACGGCTGCCAGTCGCCCACATCCTCACCGAAAGGATAAATAATGACATCCGTCTCACCGATAATCGGTTCAACATACTGTTCCCATTTATCCGTGTCTGTCTTAAACTTTTCCCATGATGTCTGCATCATATGGATATGTCCCCAGCTGTGGCTTGCAAATTCCCAGCCGTCAGCCTTTAGCGCCTCTGCGACCTTTTTTGCCTCATCAATATCTGCCTGAAGCGTCGGACTGTCTTTATAAACTTCCGGATCTGTTCTGTAGCCAAGCACGCCATTATACCCTGTCAGAGCCAAAATGCCTTTAGCACCGCGGTACGAAAAGTCAGGATGCTGTTCAATAAACGCATCAACAATCGGCACCATGTCATAAGCGCCGTAAGAAAGCGTGCCGTCATCATTTTTATATTCGCACGTCACCTTTCCGTCCTCGCCAACAACAAGCTTTGTAGCAAAACCGGTATCTTCCATGTATTCATAGTAACAAACATCATCCTGTGACAAAACAAATGGTATTTTGCCCGGCGGCAGCATAATATCACCGGCCTCATATGTCACCTCACCATTCGCACCGGGCACTTCTTTGACTAAATCATGAATGCTGACAAGAACAAAGCCTTTATCATACATTGACTGGAGAATCTTGTTAAATTCGTCCACCGTCGTCATAACCATGTTGTAACCACTGGCACTGTCGCTTTTAAAAGCCTTATCTGTATCATAAATCAGCGAATGGAAAAAGATATGTGTCACCTTTGTCATATCCTCCCATCGGACAGTTTTTGCCTTTAAAGCTTCATATTCTGTAATCTTCTTTGTAAGCTCTGCGTCTGCGCTGTAATTTTCAATTTCCTTAATTTTAGCGCATGCACCGTCATAATCATAGCCTGCTGCCAGCCGCTCTGCCTGTGCGACAGTCTGATTTTTAATTTCTTCAGCCGAAAGCGTCTCCGGAACTGATTGGGCGGCTAAGCCGCTGTCAGAACCCGGCTTTTGAATACCGAATTTAAAAATGCTTCCTGTAATAATAAGAATCACCGTCACCAGTAATATAGCTGCGGCTGTCATATAATTTCTGTTTTGTATTTTTCTAGGATTCTTCATTCGTATACCCCCAAAAAGAAAATATGACTCCCCCTGTTTGAGCTATGCTTCACAAATATAAGTAAATTCATCATTGGCAAGACGAACCTTGACGCCGTTCATTAAAAGATAGTTTTTGCCCGGCTCAAGACGCTCGTCATTTAAGTAAGTGGCATTTGTCGAATAATTATCACAAATATAATATGTATTATCTACGTTATGAATAATTGCATGCATACGGCTCACTGCCGGATTATCACTGAGCATATAATCTGCTCCCGGAATTTTTCCAAGCTTAAATTCATCCTTATCAATCGTAATAATTTCCTGATTCTTTGAGCGCACAAGATACGGATATTTCTTTTGTTCAACCGGCACTTCACGGATGGCTATCTTCTCATCGTCCGCCTGTACCGGCGCCTCTGGCATCTCCCCGGCCTTTTCTTCCGTCTTTTCTTCCTCCGGCTCTGTAATTTCAAACGAAATATCAGGAATTGCTTCCTCAGCTTTAGCCTCATGCTCATCAAGCATATCAATGCCGGAAATTGAAAGATCATCCACATTCATCTTTTCTTCCTCTTTTTGAGGCAGCTGTACATCCGGCATAGCCTCCTGCACCGGCTCTTTGACTGCAAAAGCCTCTGCCTCCTCGTCCGCAGCCGTGACCGCAGCCACTTCTGCCGCTGCCGCCTTTGCCATCGCAACAGCCCCGTGTGCTGTCATACGGCTTAAATTTTTCTGACTGTCCCTAATATCTGCAAGCACAGCCGGAAGCGCGTCAATATCAAGCACTTTATTTTTATTAATATATGTAATCAGCCGTCCGACATAATCCAGATTTTCCATCTCGTCGTAAACGGCATTGGCGAGTATCTCTTTAATAAAAGCTTTCAGCGGTCTGTACATCAGTCCGTGGTCTGTCGCCGGCACATAAATAAATGTAATCTCCTGCGTATCCTTATCTACAAGAACCAAATCCGCATCATACATCATATACTGAGGATTGATGCCGCTCTCTATAAAACAAAGTTCCGCATCAATTAAGCGCTCGATCAGATAAAACAGCTTTTTCTGGTTCATTCCTAAAGCCATATACTTTCTGAGCGACATCTTATTTGTAATATTATAGTAAAAAACCTCATTATCAAACTTTCCCTCAGCAAAAAGGTTCTTATCCTTTTTCAAAATACGATACGCCTTTTTATCAAAGTCTGAGCCCTCATACAATTCAAACATTAATGTTGTTTTAAAAGGCTTTTCAGTTACATTAAATTCTTTAATATTCATTGTGAATTCTCCTCTTGTCCGTTGTTTATTCTGCATTAAACAGGTTATAGCCCAAAATCACACAAAAAATGATGATACATATGCTCAAAAGGCTTGCCCGCATAAACAGCATCGCCGTCATTCCGGCGGCAAACCAAAAAAGTGTGTACCCGCATACCCGTTTCACACTCCGGCCCCCGTTTTGCTGTCTTTATATAGCTTATGCTGTTTAGTAAAAACATTGCCTGTCTTATATTATTTTTCCATGCGCTCTACAACGCTGTCTACAACTTCTTTTGTATCATCATCTGTGTCCTTGCCTTTAAACTTTGCAACAACATCGGGCACCATATCAATCAGCTTTGATACAACATCCTGAGAACGGCTGACCGGCACCATCTTAATACCGTCATCAGAAATCACAAGAACTGCCGCCGGACTCATCTTTCCTCCAAGTCCGCCTGCCGCGCTGCCTTTTTCCGCCTTATCCCATGCACCGGCGCCGACACCAAATGAAACGTCAATTAAAGGCACAATAATCTTATCCTTAATATGCACAACATCACCGACAACCGTTTTTGAAGACATAAACTTATCCATCCCGTCAAACATGGATGCCACCGTTGTACTTAATCTATTCTCTGCCATAATCTTCCTCCTTTACAGCTTTAAGCTCTGACAAAATTCTTCTTAAATCTTTATTTAATACTATTTTAATGCTTGTCGCCGCCAATGTAAATGCCCTAATTCGTCCGGACAAAAAAAGCTTTGTTTCAAACACTTCTTTCTCAAAATCCGGGGCAATCTTTAACGATTTTGCATACATCGGATAGAAAACAGCGATCCGTCCAAGCATCCGTCCTGTCTTTTCCGGATCATCCATACCAAAATGAATCCACCCTTCTATTTTCCGCGGCAAAATATGCCGTATAAGTTGAAGCACAGACCGTTTTAAAAAGACAAAAGCCGGGCGGTTTCTATCGGAAAACAAAATATCCATCACTTTGTCCTTTTTCCTGCAAATCGCCGCCACTTTCTCAAAAATTCCCTTAAAAAACGTAAAAATCTTTGTTTTCAGGCCTGCTGCCTTTGCCACAAACGCATTCAGCCGTTCAGAAAAAGGTCTTCTTTTTTTAGTATGTTCAACTATTTTTTCTTCATTCTTTTTTTCTTTTTTTTCACCGCCGGACACAGCTTTTTTATCGCAGGCTTCTTCCTTATCCGGCTTTTTTTTCTCATCCTTTTTAGGCTTTGCCGTATCAATAATCGGAATGCCAAACAGGCGCACGCGGAAGCTTCCTTTATTTTCCCCGGCATCACCATCATAAGCGCCCAAAACACTTACCGCACGGCCAAGCCATGTAACCTGTCCAAAGGCCTTTATTTTTTTATCAATGTAACTGCCTCTGACTTTGTATCTGACCGGCACAAAAAGTACAAGCAGAATAAAGAGCAAAGCAAGGCCGAGCAGACATAAAAGGCCGATACCGATAATTTTTAAAATAAGCAAAATAATATGTAACATCTGATCTTCCCCTTAATGTCTGCTGAAATAACCGGTGACATCAAAACCGCCGGTTTCTTTATAAACATCATAAATTATTGTGCCGGCAAGCTTCATCGCCTCATTTTTAGTTCCCGCAATGCCAATGACTGTTCTCGGCTTTCTTCTCAGAAACTTTAACTTAAGCTGCTCTCCCGGAATAATATCCATAAGATTTTCAGAATTGTCCGGCAGTGTGATACAGTAATAGCCAACTGCAAATTTTTTATATTTAAGTTCATATGTTACTGTGCGCTTTAAGTCTCCCAGCGATTCACCCCAGTATGCATTTTTGTGAAGCTTCATATACATCCCCTCACTCTGAATCATCATCCTCCATCATCTCCCGGATCAGCGCCACAGATGCGGCTTTTTCAGACTTATCGGCACAGGAGGAAAGGCTTGTCACAACATAGTCGGTAAACTCATCTATATTATCAAAAACTACCGGAAGTTCACCGAGAAGCTGTGCCATCTGAGCCCGCTTAACCATTCTGTCTGTTCCCGAAAGCAGTGTCTCATAATGATTTTGAAGCTGGATTGTCTTTGCATCAATCCATGCTGCATCAACTGAAAAATAAGGCTGTCTCTTTTTTGTCTGGTTCAGCGCGCCCTCATTAAATATGCTACAGCAGCTATACAGGCTGTTATACATACCATTTAAAGCGAGTCCGTCAATTTGTACTGGATAAAGTGTCACAATTTCATAAAATGCATTTTCTAAAAGCATATGCTCGCCTGTAAGCTTTTCCT
>USSL01000126.1 GCA_900557175.1 uncultured Eubacteriales bacterium | reverse complement strand
CAAGTCTGTATCTGCCTGTGAAAAAGCCCTCTCCATCTGAGAAAGAAAGCCTTCATCGGGATTTTTCGGATCTGAAACACCGCATATATTGATGCGCTGGCCGTGAACATTAAGCACCTTGCATTTTCCTTCCAAAAGCTGTATGCCGCAAGTCCTGTAATATTTTGCCGCGCCCCTGTAATGCTCATAATAAAATTCATGGTTGCCCATGACGCCGTAACACGGAAAATACTTTGACAGCCCGGAAAACAACTCGCCGACCGGACTTTTGTCAAAGCGTTTTTCAAGCATATCGCCGGTCATCAGCACCGCATCCGGTGAAAGCCGTAAAATCATCTGAATCAGCGTACTCTGATGTCTGCCATAAATACAGCCGTGCAAATCCGACAAATGAACAAATCGCATTTCCCTCTTTACCTTATCCGACTGTATGTATTCGTTGCGTATGACCGGCATCATGCCTTTTTTATTATTGACTGCCATATTTCCACCTTTTATTCTAAAAAATTTTTTAATGCTTCCATGCCCTCGCCTGTAACGGCACTGACACAAAAAACAGGCTGCGCGCCGGCTAAAGTCAACAATTCTTTAGCGTCTTCAACCTGTTTTTTTGTAGCAATGTCTGTCTTTGTAACAATACCTGCAACAGGCATCGAAAAGGCGCCCGCCTGCCCCGGCGAATAGTAATACTGATCACGGCTGGCATCCTGTACAAAAATAACCAAATCTGTCCCGGCGGCCGTCACCATCAAAGATTTTAAATAGCCTCTGTTTTCAAGATATTCACCGGGCGTATCGATTGTCTGATTGTAAACCTCAATGGCCTGCGTCTTTTTGTAATTCATCGCCATATCGTTTAAGTATTGGCAAATCGTTGTTTTTCCGCAGGCTACACTGCCGATTAAAATAATTTTTTTCATGTCCGTGTCAACTCCGTCGGTGTAAATTTTAAAATATTTGTAAGGACATCCATCACATCCTTCAGCGCCGCCTCGACACTTGCCACGTCACCGTTAATGACAACGGAACCGTTGAATCTGTCCACAAAAATAAGATTGACATTGGCTGCCTTTGAGGCAACGTCGGCACCGATAATCGCACCCTCGCCGGGCGTAATTGTCAAAATGCCGATGGCGCCGGTATACTCTCCGATGACGCCAAGCTTTTTAAAAAGCTCAGGTTCGGGATTTGCAATAACGTGCGCTAATGTGACCTGCTTGCCCGGTACAAATTCCTGTATAATTCTCTGCTTTTCCTGTGCCATCATTTTTCTCCACTATGATACTTTTGCCGGGATTGCCCCGCTGCCCGGTCTGATACCGGATTGCTCTGCACGCTGTGCGCCCACAATCATGGTATCTTACATCAATGATTCAAAAATTTCTTTGCGCGGATTCGGAATGACAACCAAAGATACGGTCATTCCCTCCGCATTTTCTGTATGAATACCAGCTTCGACAGAAGCCGATACTGCGGCAACTTCACCGGTTAAAACAACAAAGGATTTGCCGCCGATGCCTGTGCCGAGCCGCACATCCATCAGTGATACATCTGCCGCTTTTACGGCCGCATCCGCCGCATAAACAGCCGCAGTCACACTGAAAAATTCCATAACGCCGACGGCGCCCGTTTCCACAGGCATACACGTCATATTGATGGCTGAAATCACCTGCGGATGAACCCTCGGAATGATGCAGCCGTCAACCGTGTGCGTGCCGCCGACCATTTTTCCCGCTTCAATAGATGCTGATACGGCCGCGACCTCGCCTGTGAATAAAATATAATATTTTCCCGGACAGCCGGCTTTTGCGTAAATCAGCTCAACCTCTGCCGTTTTTAAAATAATATCGGCCGCTTCAACACCTTTTGCAATGCTGTTTAATTCTAAAAAGCCTATCGTTTCGTACATAGTATGCCACCCTTATCTATGAATTATTTTCAAGCTGCACCGTGCCTGAAATACTGGCATGAATATTGGCACCGAGACTGCCGTCAGGACACTTTCCAATCAGCTGTCCTTCATAAACGGTCTCACCGTCGCCCACAATAATTTCAGCCGGCGCGCCGATATGCATGGACATCGGAATTTTTACTATGTCCGGCGAATATGTTTTATAAGCTTTGACAGGAATGTCATAATACGTAAGCACACCGGCTCTTGCGGCGGTCCGCTTTGTCGGCGCCTTCGTATTTTCCCGGTTTGGATGCGGTGCAAAATCTTCATCCGGCTTTTCATAGCGGATACCCGCTTTTTTCAGCATTCCTTTAAGCATTATATTCATTTGCCGCGGTTTTAAACCCATCGGGCAGGCATAAACTTCACAAATGCCACATTCGCTGCATATGGCCGCCTGACGGATATCTGTATCCTCAAGCAATTGACTGTCATCTTCAAATGAAGCCATTGCAAGCTTACGCATAATCATATGCGGTCTTAAAGGATGACCAAGCATGTGCCGCGGACAAAGCTGCGTACAATACGAACACTGAATGCATACGGATTTTGCCTGATTTAACATGCGTTTCTTATCCATCGCCGCATTGGCCGCAATAGCACTCGTTGTTTTTAAAACAATAAGTCCCGATGTTGTTTTTGTGATCACAGCATCCATAGCCTCACGCTTTGTAAGCACCTTCCCCATCATCGGCCCTCCGGCAACGACAATATAATCGTCAAGCTCCGTACCTCCGGCCTCATTGATACATTCCAAAAAGCTTGTGCCTACAGGCACGTAAAGTACGGACGGCTCACCGACCTCTCCGGTCACTGTCACATATTTTTGTGTCAGCGGTATACCCTCAAGGGCATCCGCCACGGCAATAACTGTCGCCACATTATCGACAACTGCGCCCACATCAAGTGGAATGCCCGATGGCGGCACAACCTTGCCCGTCACCTCATAAACAATTTCCTGTTCATCGCCTGCCGGATAAAAGCTGTCCATCAAATGAAGCTGTATATTCGCACCGGCACGGCCGATGGCTGCCTCAAGCGCTTCAATTTCTTCCGTATAGCTTTTCTTCAGAGCAATCAATGCATATCTGACATGAAGCGCCCCGGCGATTGCCGTCACGCCGGCAATTAATTTATCGGCAAGATGGCTCATAATATACCGGTCTGTGCGAAGCAGCGGCTCACATTCTGCGCCGTTGACAATAAAATACTCCGGCTTTGATTTTAATTTTATATGGGTTGGGAAACCGGCGCCGCCGCACCCGACAACACCGGCCTCAAAAATATGGGAAATAAAATCCATCGCTATTCACCCTGACTCTTTTCTCTTTCCACCTCAAGGCTGTCTATAATCGCAACAATGGCACAGTCGACCGGCACATCATCTCTGCCGAATGCCTTTCTTGCCGTACTGCCGCTGACTGTGAGCACCTGCTCGCCGATGCCGGCACCGACAATATCCGCCGCCACAAAGGGCGTCCCCTTTCTTCTGCCATTATCATATTCCTGAACAACCATCAGCTTAAGTCCGTTTAAACTATCTTCCTTTTTCGTCGCCCACACATGGCCGACAACCTTGCATATAAGCATGTGCGGCATCCTCCTACTGTCTTATGACTTTAATTTTCTGTCTTTCAAACACATCCCACGCCGACGGCGTCACAATCGCATTTTTACAAAGGCATACCGTACCGTCACAATCCGAAATCATCGAAAGCGCCTTATCCTCGGTAATCAGACGGTCGGCATTGGGCATACCGCTGCCCTTTGGCACAGTCGTTGGCTGCGGTGCAAATTTGGCAGGCTTTGCCTCCTTGACAATCACCGGCACCGTTTCTTTCACAAGCTTCACGCCATATGTCTGGAGCGTATTGGCATATCCTTCCAAAAGCGCATAAAGCTTTGTGCTTCCCTGTCCCGCATACTTTTTATAAGGCAGAGCATCCTTTAGCATCAGCACCTCAATGCCTGAAAGCAGGGCGCATATGATTGCCTCACTCGCATCGTCTGCGCCGCGTCCAAGGGCCGTATCGGCAAGCGCTGTCATCGAAAGCTCTGCAATAAGCACCTTCTGATACCGGCGTATATTCTTATGCTGTCCATAGTCTTCAATCTCAAAAAGTCTGTAATCTTCTTTAAAAGCTTCGGAAACCTTTGACATACTGCCAATAACAAGCATTTTTTCAAATCCTTCCGCATCGGCACAAACGTCCGGCGTCACTGACTGATCCATTGCCTTTAACACCTCGGCGACAACCTTTTGGATAAGCTTTTCCTTATCATCTGCCATCATAAGGCACTCTCCCTTCCGATAATATAGCCCATATCGCCCTTTTTAAACCGGGCGGCATTGGCCTCGTCATAATCAAGATGCATTGCCAGTGAAAATTTGTCACTGACTCGGATAACGACATCCTCAAGCGTCACCGGACGTTCGCTGTCAAGTCTTACAGACACAACATCCTTATCCTCGACATGAAATTTTTTTGCATCCTCAGGCGTCATATGAATATGCGCCTTTGCGGCAATGACTGAGCCGACCGCATTATAAATGCCCTCCGGCCCGACAATAATGACGTCCGCAGCGCCGGTAAGATCACCCGAAAGATTTACCGGAACATCAAGTCCGAGTATTTTTGCATCTGTCAGGGAAATTTCCACCTGAACTTCATCTCTGACAGGACCAAGCACCGCCACCCGCTCAAGCTCACCTTTTGAAGTCATCAGTGTCACCCGCTCTTTTGCAGCATACTGGCCGGGCTGGCTTAAATCACTCTTTTTTGTCAGTTCTTCTCTGCCAAAAAGCGCCAGAAGCGCCTTTTTTGTCAGGTGGACATGCCGCCCCGACGCTTCCACAAAAACAGCCTTTTTTTCATTTTCAGAATTTTTCGTTTTGACAGATACATCACAGCCACTGTCTCTGTTTGTTTTTGTGAGTGCTCTTAAAAATAATATATACACCGCGCTGCTTAGCCGGTTAAGCGCCTCCACAATGTCCGCGCGCTCACAGCCATCAGCGCTGCAAAAGGCAGCTGCGGCTGCAAGCTCTGTTTCTCTCACAGCTGTCCGGAGCCGGTTTAATGCAACACATATCTCGCCCATCGTATATTCCGGTGTCGGATGGGCAATGCCGAAAATTTCCCGGACATGATGGGACATATATCGCAGACCGTCACTGTCCGTATTTAAAAGCGTCATCTGACATACAGGTTTATTTCGCACCTCTGAACTGACAAGCATCCTGACAAAAGAAAGCATTTCAGACAAATCCCTGACGAGTGTTTCCTCATTTTTCCGGCGTGCAAGCAGTTGCACCTGCATCAACTGTGCCTCAAGACTGTCAAGACGGCCTCTGAAAACAATCCTTAAATTTGTTTTCGGCACAAGATGATTGCCATACAGATG
This sequence comes from uncultured Eubacteriales bacterium, assembly GCA_900557175.1. GTDB lineage: Bacteria > Bacillota > Clostridia > Lachnospirales > Lachnospiraceae > Scybalocola_A. The sequence goes on along the minus strand of USSL01000126.1, from coordinate 493 downwards.
CGTCATATGCTCAGGTTTTTCAGTCATTGTCCGGCCTGTCGCCTCATCAATATAAACCGGACGGCCGCTGTCGTCCTTTTGAATCGGCGTCATTGGCATCGCCGCACCGTCACCTGAAGGCTTATTATTCTCCCGACAAATAACTGACTTATCACGCTCCCGGCAGGCGGCTGCCTTTTCGCAGCCGCCGCTGTCAGCATATACAAGCTGAATGTGATGCTCTTTAATAAAGTCTTTGGCCGCAGGCGTGAGCAGCGTATGCTTATCTGTCACATACACATGATCGTGGGTTTTGAACCAGTGGGCTCTGAGCACGATATCTGTTAGAATTTCCATGTCTTCACCTGCTCTCTCACACTATATGTGCCTTTATTTATCGGACGCCTCCAGCGTTGGGAGAATAAATTCGACCTCATCGTGCGGTCTCGGAATGACATGAACAGAAATCAGTTCACCGACACGGGAAGCTGCGGCTGCACCTGCGTCTGTCGCT
>USSL01000125.1 GCA_900557175.1 uncultured Eubacteriales bacterium | reverse complement strand
TATGCTTTCACCTCCACAATACATGTTTTCGGTCTCTTTGGTCATACTATTGTTACGGTCACTCATCATTTTATTTTCACTATACAAAACACAGGAGGCTGTTTATGTCAGGAAATTGCAGACATGATGAAAAGTTTGACACAAGAAGAACTTCTCACGGCTATTCAAAAGAACCGAAAGCAATGATTAAGCAAAATTCCAGCTATGTTCAAAGCGGACAGTGTGCACCGGATAATAATCCTTTTTGGGAAGATGGTCATAATCCGCTCAGCAGCAAGGGAAACTGAATTTTTCAAAGTATAGCTGAAGACGCAGACCTATTTCGTTTATGTGCAGCAAAATGCACACTGCACAAAAATAGTCCTGCGCCTTCGGCTTTTTTAATATTTCATTTTCTAATAACATCCCGCTGCGCCGGATGCCATGTACTAGAAGTTTAAATTTTGAATGTAATATTTCTGAAACACTTTACTGTCGGCGAGGCTGATTTCTTTTGCACGGCTTACAAGCGCCTCAGATTTTTCTAATATTTCAGGCCGGGCCGCAAGTAAGGCTGCCCCGGCAAGCGCTGTATTTCCGACAGGCTGCACTTTCGCTTCAAGCGCTTTTGGTAAAAGTCCGATCCGGGCTGCTTTTTTATAATCCAGTCCATAGCCAAAGCCACCCGCAATATACACCTGATTCACATATTTTTCTGTGACACCATAGACTTCCATCAGTGTTTGAACACCGGCACATATGGATGCCTTAGCCATCTGAAGTTCACGGATATCCTTTTGCGTCAAAACGATTGTCCTGCCGTCGCTATGACGCGCCAGCGGATAACCGCCGTCAAAATATTTTTCATGAAGAAGACCTGTTTCGTCAATCACTCCGGCATCTCTCAAGGCACAAACTACTTCGATCAGACCTGTGCCGCATATACCAGCAGGCGGCGCACCGCCAATTGTTTTTAAAATAAGCCTTCCATCCGAAAATTCAGCACCACATATGGCACCTGCAACACTTCCCGTGCCCCACGTAATATTCCCGCCTTCAAACGCCGGTCCGGCCGCTGTTGATGCAACAAACAGCTTCTTTGCATTGCCAATAGCCATTTCCCCATTTGTTCCCAAGTCAACAAACAAATCGACCTTTTCAGAAACAGCCATATCAACCGCCGTCATCCCCGCAACAATATCCGCACCAACAAAAGCAGAAATTCCCGGATAAATCAATACTGTTGTTTTTTCAAACGCCGGATGGTTCAATTTTCCAAACAAATTCTCTGCCGCAAACTGTTCGCCCGCCTTTTTATATGGAAGAAACGGCGCACATCCGAGACTTTCACACGGATACCCCAACAGCAAATGAAGCATTGTTGTATTTGCCGCAATCCCGATATTTTCAATGCGGCCGCCGCCCTGTAAATGCTTTCTTGCAAGTTTTTCCATCCCTTTTGAAATATCTTCAATAACAAGGGCACGCATCCTTGCGCCGTCAGATACAGCGCTTTGAATACGGCTGATCACATCAGCTCCGAAACTTCTCTGACGGTTCAGCGCCGTATATGTATCTATGCAGCATCCATCATCTGTATATAAACCAACTGCAAGCGTCGTCGTTCCGATATCAATGCCAATGTTGTAAAAAGCCGGTGCTTTTTCTGGCAGCACGTCATCGTGCAGATGCACCACACTCACCTTCTTCTCTAGTGATGTAGCCAGCGTATTTTTCTCAGACAATGTCTGCGTCAGTACTTCCATCGCTGACACATCCGCCATTTTAGGACATACTGTCATATTTTCCGTCACTACCGCCACACAGGCAAGCCGCCATCCGCTCAAAAGCTCTTTCTTTGTAAAGCATCGCCGGTCTGCCTCTGTCACCGGAAGATGCCCTTCCTCAAGCTTTATACGGCACTTGCCGCAGCGCCCTGTGCCGCCGCAGACAGCCTCATATTTAGGATTCAGCCGTGAAAGCGCGGACATGACCGTTTCTTTATTTTGACAAAGTATTTCCTCCAAGCCTTCATCTGTATGGACCTTAAGCTTTGGCACAGACGACACCTCCTTTTTCACAGGCACAAAAACGTGCTTTTTTCCCTGTGCCTCATTTTTTTCCGGCGCAAACACCATCCGGCGCGCACAGTTCAAATTGTCACAATCTTCACAGCGATGAACAGCCTCAAACAGGCACATATCTTCCGATCGTTCATACATCACGCAAAGCGATTTTTCAGGAACAATCATCAGACCGTCCGTTAATTTTATATCCGATTTCTCAGCCGCCATACACCCAACCGCCATCTTATAACTTTCTTCCGATATCATTTCAGGAAGCTTAAGACGCCTTTTAATACCGCAGCCAAGCATTCTGCAAATTTCTTTCAATACCTCTAAAGCGGACGTTTCCATCGAAAAAAGCGCTTCATCGGCCATAGCTGAAGCAAGCATTGCCTGCACGCTGTTTCCTTCTTTAAAAGCAGCTTCAGTATATAGACTGACAGCTTCGCCCACTGACCGAAGCTCACAAATGACGCTGACACTTTTTGAACCATCTTTTAATGTCACATCCATCGGCGCTAAAAATATTATCTCAGGCTTCAGCAGTGCCACCACATTTTTTAAAACCACATCATAATATTGTTCAAAAACAGCCGCCGCCGAAGTATTCCGGCAATCCAGCGCCGCATATACCCTTGTCCTGTCTATGCTGATTTCAGGCACAATACATTTTCTTATCATTCGTTTATCAGTCATTTTCAAATGTATCCGGATCCGGACCAAAACGTTCATTCCTGTTAAGCGCGTTCATCTCATTCATTTCTTCGCTGCTTAATTCAAAATCAAAAATATCCGCATTTTCAATCATGCGTGCTTTATGAACAGATTTCGGAATAACAATCATATTTTCCTGAAGCTCCCATCTTAAAACAACCTGGGCCGGCGTTTTTTTATGGCGCGCTGCAATACTTTCCACAATCGCATCCTCAAGAACACGGCCGCGGCCAAGCGGTGACCATGCCGTCACTTCAATACTTAAATTATTGCAGAACGTCCGAAGCGGTTTCTGATTCAAATAAGGATGGCACTCAAGCTGATTCACGGCAGGCACAACCGTTCCCGCTGCCATAATCCGCATCAGATGCTGCATATGGAAATTGCTGACACCGATTGCTCTTGCGCCCTTGTCTTTATAAATCCCTTCAAAAACACGCCACGTCTCCTCCAAGGCTGTTGATATCGGCCAATGAATAAGGTATAAATCGACATAGTCCAACCCTAACCGTTTAAGACTCTCCTCAAAAGCTTTATGCTGAGTCCCATCGACCATAGCATCACGCCAAAGCTTTGTTGTCACAAAAATATCTTCTCTCTTTATGCCGCTGTCTTTAATTGCCGCACCGACAGCTTCCTCATTTTGATAAAATGCTGCTGTATCAATATGGCGGTAACCTGCTTCAAGCGCCGTCTTTACCGCCTCATATGTCTTATCACCCGATTGATAAACACCAAGACCGACTGTCGGCATCATCACACCATTATTTAATTTTTTTGCTGTTGTTAAATCCATGCTGTTCACCTTTGCCTTTCTTAATTTTAATTCCATAAAGTCTTTGCACACTCCGGCTTTTGTATGCCTGTACAAATATGATATAATAACTTTATTCTTATTGTAAAGGAGTATTTTTATGAATCGTGACGAAATACAAACGAAACTCAAAGCAATGGCAGATAAAGATTTTCTAAAATTTCATGCAGCACTTTGCCCCGGCTGTGACAATATTCTCGGCATAAGAACACCGCAGCTTAAAGATTTTGCCAAAGCACTTTCCAAAGAAAACGACATTTTAAATTATATGAACGCCCCGTTATTTGATTATGCGGAAGAAATCATGTTATTTGGCTTTATCCTTTCCAATCTAAAAATGTCAGATGAAGCCCGCCTGCCTTATTTGCAAACCTTCGTAAGCCACATTACAAGCTGGGCTGTATGCGACTCACCCACGGCGGCTTTTAAGTTTATTAAAAAAAATCGCAGCTTTTATGAGCCTGTCATCAGAGCTTATTTACAATCCACCCGTGAATATGAAGTTCGATTTGCAATCGTTGCACTGTTAGACCATTATATGACCGAGGATTATATTGATGACATTCTTGATATTATGTCAACTATAGATAATGATGCCTATTATGTCAAAATGGCTGTTGCATGGACGCTTTCTGTCTGTTATGTGCATTTTCCAAAGAAAACATTACCATTGATAGAATCCAAAACTCTGGATACATTTGTACATAATAAAACAATTCAAAAAATATGTGAATCACTGCGGGTTTCAAAAGAAGACAAAGAAAAACTGAGGCTATTAAAAAAATGAAAAATAGGATTGCCATAAAATATTTTATGGCAATCCCCATCTTTTCAATTTACATAATTCAAATTATACCCACAGTATAAAACTGCTTGCTCATAATTTACAATCTGACATTTGAGCCTTTCTTACTTAAAAACAAATTCAAAGCATCTGCGTTTGGCAGGTTATCATTATCCCCTTCACTTTGTAACTGCATAGCACCAATAGCGTTCCCTATAACAGCCGCATCTTTAAGGCCACAGCCTCGATTCAAGGCTGTAAGTACACCAGCCGCAAACCCATCGCCTGCACCAACCGTATCAATAATATTTTCCACCTTAAATCCATGAGCATATCCACACTCTTGCCCATTTGTATAGTATGCACCTGATGCGCCAAGCTTTACAAACACTTTTTTAACACCTGCTTCTATATAAAATTCAGCATTTTCTTCTATATCATCCACACCTGTCAAAATTTTCAGCTCATGCATTCCCGGAAGAAATATATCACTTAGACTAGCTAAACGATTTATTTTTTTCTTAAGTTCATCTTGATTTTTCCAGAGAGCAATCCGAATATTTGGGTCAAAGGATACTTGTAAACCATACGCTTTAGCCAATCTTATAATTTCTTCTGCCGCCTTATAGGTCTCTGGCGAAAGCGCGGGAAAAATCCCCGTAATGTGCACGGCCTGATATTGCTGCAATTTTATATTTTGTATGTCCTTTTTACTGATGTGCGACGCCGCAGAATTATTTCTGTAGTAAAAAATTTCAGGGTCTCCTGTCTTCACCTTCGTCTTCATCATAACGCCTGTCTGAAATTCATCTGATATAACAATTCCACTTGAACCGATTTTATTGTCACACAGTATTTTTTTTACAAGTTTTCCAACAGGGTCATTCCCCAAATGAGTAAAATAGTCTACATCCTCTCCCAAACGTGACATACCTATCGCTACATTGAGTTCCGCCCCTGCTGCTTTTAACATATAATTTTCGCACAATTCATAGTCCTTAGGAACAAACACCCCTATCGGTTCTCCAATGCATAAAGTCTTTCTTTTTCTCATTTCTTTTTCCTCAGTCTTACCGCTTTACACATGCATAAAGCCTCTCGGCTTAATTTTTCAATTTCATTATACGCTTTGTTTTTAATCAATTTTTCCGAAACCATCCAACTTCCGCCACAGGCAATCACATTATCTAATCCTAAATAAGACTCAATATTTTTTTCATTAATACCGCCCGTTGGCATAAATTTAACATCACTGTATGGTCCGCGCAAAGCTTTGAGCATTTTCGTTCCGCCGACATACTCTGCAGGAAAAAATTTCAAAATATGCAGTCCCTGACTTACAGCCTTTTCTATCGAAGCTGTATCCATGCATCCAGGGATAATAAATATCCCATTTTCCACACAATACGCCACTACCGCTTCATTATAACCCGGCGTAATAATATACTCTGCACCAGCATTTACAGCTTCTTTTAGCTGTGCAATGCAGCGAATCGTTCCTGCGCCGACACACATATCC
>USSL01000124.1 GCA_900557175.1 uncultured Eubacteriales bacterium | reverse complement strand
TGGACATCGCTGTAACTGCCGTCATCATAACCGCCGTCTGTATAACCGCTATCATCATAACCGCCGTCTGTATAGCCGCTATCATTGTAATCGCCGTCTGTATAAACGCCGTCATCATAACCATCGCTTGTATAACTGCTGTCACTGTAACTATCGTAATCATCGTCCGGCGCATCATAAGCATCATAGCTGCTGTCGAGTTCAATATGAAAATCTTCCTGCCCCTGTGAATGCTTTTTCACATTTCTTGGCTGACTATGCATTTCTTCGTGTCTTTTTCTCAATACCGTACACCTCCCTCTGTTTCAGAAGATATAATCCCTGAATGACTGCAAAAACAAGGATTGTCGCAAGAATCGAGCTTCCGCCGTAACTGATTAACGGCAGCGTCACGCCTGTATGCGGAATAAACTTGACAACACCGCCGACGCAGAGAATAATCTGTACACCATAGGAGACGGAAAGTCCGATGGAAAGTAATTTATAAAATGTATCTGTAATCTGCAGGGATATATTAATAAACATAATAAAACAGCTGATATAAATAAGCAGCAGACAGACGCCGAACAGGGCACCCATTTCCTCAATAATCGCCGCAAAAATAAAGTCACTGGCGCCTACAGGAATTTTATCAGGAATACCGTTATAAAGTCCAAGCCCAAACCAGCCGCCTGCGCCGATGGCAAACAGTGCCTGCGATATCTGATATGTTCTGTTTTGCATATCTCCCCACGGATGCATCCATGCATACACACGTGTCTGCACATGGGTAAAAAGCTTATAAGCAGCAACTGCTGCTGCTGCAAAGCCACCAAAGCCTAAAAAGATATATCTTGCCTGCCCTGACGCCACATAAAGCATCACAAGGTAGACGCAGAAAAAGATAAGCGCCGCACCCAAATCCTTTGTGCCTACAAGCACGAGTACATAAGCTGCCGCACATATCGTCACAATCACAATTTTCTTAAAATCCGGCTTCTTATAAAACATCGCCGCAATAAAAAAGACAAACACGATTTTTGCAAGCTCCGACGGCTGAAGGCCGATCGGCCCAATCTGAATCCAGCCGGTTGCACCGTACTTTTGCTGGCCGATTCCCGGTATAAGCACTGACATAATCATCATCATACCAAGTATGCCGTAAGCAATACCAAGCTTTTTCAAAAAAGCGGCCTTTTCCACAATCACCGGAATAAACAGCGAAATAATAATGGCGGCAACAGCGATAAAGAACTGTTTCATTGCCGGCGCATCCGGATTGTCAAGTCTTGTCAGCATCATAAAGCCAATCATCATTAAAAAACACATATTATTGATCAGAAGCCTTGACGCCCTGCGGTAAAAAATGCCGTAAACAATCAAAGTCGCTGCAAAAAGCACGACCTGAGCCAAATAAAAGACAATAATTCCGGCATCTCTCGTATTCATATAAATAATAAAATAACAGATAAAATGTATCATAAACATCAGTACATTTTGCGTCGTATAAACCGAACCCCTGTCATAATCATATTTTTTTCTGAATACCGTAAAACATTTCATCGCATAGAGCGCCATCAGTATGACAAGCACATACTTTGCGCCCTGAGTCAGTAAATTCACCATATTTCTTACTCTACTCCTCTTTTAAAATGTCCCTTTGTAAAAGTTTCCAACTCATTTTTTGCATCTTCTCCACGGATAAATGCCGCCGCGGCATCAAGAAGCGTCTTTGTCTGTTTTGGTGTTTCTGTTGTCAGATTAAGCCTTGCCCACGAAAAGCCCATATCGCAAAGCTTTGAAAGCTCGTCAAAAAGCTGCAGCGGTTTGCTGTTATAAATCACGGAATAACAATATCTGCAAAAAGCTGCCGTCCTGAAACGTTCACCCTTTCTGTCTTTAAGATACACTGTCCCCGGATTTTTTCTGCCTTCTTTAAGACAGTTTCCTGTCGTTTTTAAAGGACACTGGGCCGATATCATTAATGGCATATAACCATAAATGACAATCTCGTCTCCCGTACAGCCACGCCTTTTCAGCTCGCGTTCATTAAGTTCCAGCGGCGCTGTCACACGCACATCACACCATGTATGCAGCATATTTTTTGCTTCACTGTTAAATGTATATACTGAACTATCTGCAACAACAGGAAGCTTCGTATCAAGCGCCCGAACTGCAATCAATTCTTCTATATTTCTGACCAAAAAGCCATCTGCGCCGGCCCTTGCCGCCGCCCTTAAAGCCGGAAGGCACAACCTTTTGATATCCTCTCTGAATATGTAAGGCAGCGCAATATAAAGCTGCTTTCCCGACGAATGAACAGCATCAACCAGTGCTTCCTTATGCTGGATTCCTTCAAACTCAGACAATGCCATATAAATGAGGCGGACGCTTTTATGATTTAACACTGTTTCAAGCTGATCTTTATCACCCAAAAGCACCGAAACACTGCGCTCTGTACTACACTTTACAGATGCCTGCGCTGCGTCTGTATTTGTCTGATTTTCAGACATACTTCTTGCATAATGCGCCTGCCGTGCCATATCGAGTGCTTCAATCGCATCGCGCCGGAGTGTATTCAGTCCCTTAATGCTGACATACACATCATCATCCATCGTTATATCCAGTTTTTCAAATTCATAAGGCGTATTACCTGTTTTTTCCATGCGCGCTCTGACTTCTGATGCAGTAAGCGGTCTGTTTGACGCCTCTGCAGCCGTCTCTCCAAAAACTGACGCCATGATTTCCCGATGCTCCACCGTCATTTTAACAGGTAAACCTTTAGAAATTGTTAAGGTTCCATAAAGCTTTTCTTTGTTTTCGGAAAGAACATAAGCCTCACTGACCGAATCAATCAGTTTCTGATTTCTCGTCCGGTATAAAATATCGCCCGGATGAATACCATTCAAAACAGCGGCTGCCGTCAATACCTTCCCCCTGACGGCACCGGACTTTAATGTCATCTCCGGACGTCTTCCCGGTGCTGCCGCCTGTCCTCTGATTGGTTTCTGACGCTTTAATGCTTCTCCTTTAGCACCGCGGCCTGCCGCTTCATCTCCTGCACTGCCGCCGATGACTTCCAGCACGTCACCCGGATAAAGGTCTTCCAGTGCCTTTAACCGAATTTCCTTATTTTTCACTGACAGCACCTCAGCCGCCTTTGTTCCGATGTGGTTCGGTCTTAAAACAGACATCATCTGCCGCCCGTTATGCCGCTTATAATAGCCTTCCGTAAAACCGCCTCTGTTATATAAATCCATTAAATCATGAATATCCGATGCATCGACAACAAAGCCGTCGCGCCCCTTTGCCGCATATAAATCTACATATTTTCTATATAGGAACGAAACAAGCGCTGCATATTCCGGCTTTTTCATGCGCCCCTCAATTTTAAGAGAATCAATACCTGCATCCACTAAATCAGGAATCAATGCAAGTGCCGCAATATCCTTCGGACTTAAAAGATAATTTTCTCCATTTTTATTCAGCCGTCCCTTATCTGATATCAACTCATAAGGCAGGCGGCACGGCTGGGCACACCGTCCTCTGTTGCCGCTGCGGCCGCCGATCATACTGCTTAAAAGGCATTGTCCCGAATAACAGTAGCAGAGGGCACCATGGACAAACGTCTCAATTTCAAGGCCGCTCTTTTGCTTCATTATTTTGATTTCCTCAAGAGACAGCTCTCTTGCCGGCACAATCCGCGTCACGCCAAAGCCTGAAAGCCATGATGCAAAATCAGCATCTGTCACTGTCATCTGCGTGCTCGCATGAATATCAAGCCCCTTAAAGCACTCATGAACAACCTTTAAAACGCCCAGATCCTGAACGATGACCGCATCAAGACCGGCCTCATAAAGCGGTGCAAGATAATCAATCAGCTGACCTTTAAGCTCATGCTCTTTAAGCAGTGTATTTACTGTCAGATAAAGCTTTTTTCCACGCATATGCGCCTCATCAATGGCACGGATGAGCTTTTGTGTATCTAAATTATCGGCAAAGGCGCGCGCTCCGAAGCTCTGTCCTGCAAGGTATACAGCATCAGCCCCCGCCCGAAAAGCTGCCTGCATTGTCTCATAAGAGCCAGCCGGCGCCAGTATCTCTGTCTTTGTCATAAAATTCTCCTTATCATTTCAAAACAAAAGTGCTGAACAAACTGTTACAGCACTTTCCCCCTTTATACACTATCTCCTGCCATTGCTTGCAGGTATTCTCGCCTCAAGCTTTACAATCTCCTTCTGAAGCTCGTTGTTCTCCTCTTTGAGACACTCGATCTCTTTTGATGTCTCCTCAAGCTTTATCTGAGCTGCAATAAGCTCATGCTTTAAATCATACTCGACCTTATCCTTTTCTTCAATATCCGACTCAAGCACTTCGATCTGGTGCTTCGCCTTATAATAATCATCTGCCATATTCATCTCAAGAAGAATCTTTTGCATATCCGAATTTAAACGCATATAATTCGGCATACTATTCATCTCGTCCATTTTATTATTAATGTAAAGTGCGATCTTCTGCAAATATTCTTCACTCTCATAACCGCTTAATGTATATACTTTACCGCCGATAAGCACCTGTATATCTGTTTTTAATGACATTCCTGCCATCCTCCTATCATTCGTCATACTCAAAGGATTTCCTTATTCAGTCCTTATTATAAATGATAATGAAAAAAATTACAACATTGAAACGCGCTATTTTTCCCTCTGTCTCCCAAAATGCCGGTAAGCCTCATCGGTTGCCATACGCCCTCTCGGCGTGCGCGCAATAAGACCATTCTGCAAAAGATACGGTTCATACACATCCTCCAGTGTCGCCGCATCCTCTCCGATGGAAGCTGCCAGCGTTTCAAGGCCGACCGGTCCGCCGCCGAAGCGGTCAATCATCGTCAGCAATACGCCTCTGTCAATATGATCAAGACCAAGCTTATCAACTTCCAGTAAATCAAGAGCATAATCTGCAGCCTCTTTTGTAATATCTCCATCAAAACGGACCTGTGCAAAATCCCTGACACGCTTTAAAAGCCTGTTTGCAAGGCGCGGTGTCCCTCTTGAACGCCGCGCAAGCTCCATAGCGCCATCATCATCGATCTTGACGCCAAGCACGGACGCCGCGCGCTTTATAATACGGCATAAATCTCCCGGCTCATAAAATTCAAGACGGCTGACAACACCAAAACGGTCGCGCAGCGGCGCTGAGAGCATCCCCGCCCGCGTTGTCGCCCCGACAAGCGTAAACCGCGGCAGATCAAGACGGACAGAGCGGGCTGTCGCGCCCTTGCCAATCATAATATCAATGGCAAAATCCTCCATTGCCGGATACAGCACTTCCTCCACCTGCCGGTTCATCCGGTGAATCTCATCAATAAATAAAACATCGCCCTCTGACAGGCTGTTTAAAATTGCCGCAATCTCACCCGGCTTTTCAATAGCCGGACCACTCGTAATTTTCAAATGAACGTTCATCTCATTGGCAATAATCATGGCAAGCGTTGTCTTGCCAAGCCCCGGAGGCCCGTAAAAAAGAACGTGATCAAGCGGTTCCTCTCTCTGCTTTGCCGCCTCGATATAAATCTTTAACTTATCCTTAACACCTGACTGTCCGATATAATCCTTAAGAAGCTTCGGTCTTAAATGGTTTTCAATACCGATATCTTCCTCCATCAGTTCTGTCGTAATTACTCTCTTATTCATAAACGCCTCCGCCGCTTAAAATGTCATCAGTTTCTTTAATGCAAGTTTAAGTATCTCATCAACGGACATTGTTTCTGTAATCTCACAGAGCCGCACCGCCTTTAATGCCTCCGCCTGACTGTAACCGAGCGCCGTCAATGCAAGCACAGCCTCACCCTTGGCGTCCGACGCCGTGTCAGCCGGCACATCTTTATTTATTTTAATTTCA
>USSL01000123.1 GCA_900557175.1 uncultured Eubacteriales bacterium | reverse complement strand
ATTCTATCAATATTTATATTGTTTGTCCAGTAGAAATTGAAATTTCATCCTGCCTGTAGGCATAGCTGTAAACATTGTCCGATAAAATCTCCTCCGGATCTACAATCTCTTTATTGACTGATTTTACAATTTCCTGATACGCCCCGGCACTCCTGCCGCCGTCGTCATTAGGCACAATCATCATCTCATGGATGCTGCTTGGAAGCAGATAAAAGTCCATACCGCCGGTACACAGCGCTTCTGAAAACTCTCTGAGCACACCGGGATAAAATGCTGCCGTGGCACCGTTTAAACGGATATTATTGGAGAGCACATACATCGGCGCCGAGGATTTTTTCTCCACATGTTCAAAACGCTTATCGCCGCTTTCAATAAGCTCTTTATATATATCCTCCGATGATTCGATCACCGGCGGAAACTTTGCAACTGTATTGCGCATGGCAAGTTCGTAAAGCATATCCGGTGCAATTCCCCACTGAGCCATCAGCCGGTCATCAATAAGCAGTGATGACAGTCCCTCGCTTCCCTGAAAAAATCGGACGCGGAACGTCAGCGCCAGATCCAGCTTTTTCACATAAGGACATGAGGCAAGCACAACTTTATTGCGCTCATAATTGACCGCTCTTATAAATATATCATCTTTTACTGCCTCAAAATTCTTTAAATGGCCAAACGGAACTGTATATGGCTGATAAAGTCCCGAAAGAAAATCCGATGCAATCTTTTCCAAAAGTCTTTCAGGCGCCGCTCCCTTTTGATATGCTTCATAATAGGGGCGCACCGGAATGACCGGACTTACCGGATGATCTTTTAAGTGGATCACAAGTGTATCAACTAAAATACCGTTATTTCTAACCTCTGAAAGAATCTGAATGCAGTCTGCCTGAAGATTTTTAAGATACCCCTCAATATTATCTTCAATATATGCCGAAAATTGTCTGTAATTCATCATATACTTCTTCTCCTTATTATTTTTCAATCATCATGGGATTTATTTAAGAATTTTTAAAGGGCATCGGCGGAGGGCCTGCTGCCGTCCGCCGCCCGATACTCTGACTCAGAATAATTTGAAATGAAAAACGATCGTTCTTATATATAGATTATACAAAATAGAAAAGAAAAATCAACCATCATCGCTCGACAGGATTCGACACGCCCACAATCGTTCTTATAACCTCACCTGCCAGCATAAGGCCTGCACATGACGGAACAAAGGATATGCTGCCCGGCGTGTGGCGCTTCGGGCTGCCGTCCCGCTTTGTATCCCCGGCAACGCCCTTATCCATGGCGCAGCGTTCATCTGCCAGCGGATGGGCGCCAAGAGGCTGCTCCTTTGAATAAAGCACCTTAAGCTTTTTAATGCCCCGCGCCTTGCACTCCCGGCGCATCACCTTTGCCAAAGGGCAAACGGACGTTTTTCCAATATCCGTAATTTCAAGCTTTTCAGGATAAAGCTTATTGCCCACGCCCATACAGCTTATGACAGGCACATGATGTTCCATACCATACCGGGCAATTAAAAGCTTTGCACTCACCGTATCGATGGCATCCACCGCATAGTCATAGCTGTCCCAGTCAAAGGTATCAATTGTCGCCTCATTAACAAAAATCTTATATGTATTCACTGTAATATTTTCGGAAATATCACCGATATGCGCTTTCATCACATCGACCTTCGGCTGCCCGATCGTGGATTTTAAGGCAATAATCTGACGATTGATATTGCTTGTACACACGCTGTCATCATCGACAATATCAATAGTTCCGACGCCGCAGCGGGCAAGCGCCTCAATGGCATGACCGCCGACACCGCCGACGCCAAAAACAATCACTCTCGCATGATAAAGTTTTTCCATCGCCTGTGTGCCAAGCATCAGCTCTGTTCTTGCAAATTCTTCTCTCACAAAATCTTTCCTCCGTATGCCTGTTTATCAGCCACATAATGTTCAATATTTTCTTTGCGGGCAAGCATCTCATCAATGCGCTCAATATAATCTTTCACACTTTTTACATTTTCAATGCGCTCAATACGGTCTTCATCGTGAATCACCATTTTCGTGGACGCACCAGCGCCAATCGCAAGAATGCTCTGTTTTTCTTCCATAATAAGCATATTATAAAGGCCTTCCCTGCCCGGCTTTGCATAACCTACATTTTCAAGGTTCCCTGCAATATTTTTCTGACGATACATATAATACGGCGCCATGCCCATCGCCTGTGCCGACTTAAAGCCCTCGGAAATCATTGCATTTGTTTCGGCAACACCGGTGCGCATACGATATGTTTCCTCTTTATTAAGGGCAGCTGCCCGCTTAATCGCTAAAGCATGTACCGTAAGACTTTCCGGTGCCAGCGCCTTTATCGCCTCTGTCGTATGACAGAAATCTTCATAATTTTCACCCGGAAGACCTGCGATCAAATCCATGTTAATATTTGTAAAACCTGCATTTCGCGCCATTTCAAAGGCTTTGTATACATCGTCCACCGTGTGACGGCGGCCGATAATATCCAAGGTTTTCTGATTCATCGTCTGAGGATTGATGGAAATTCTGTCAATCCCATGAGCTTTAATGACCGAAAGTTTTTCCGGCGTTATGCTGTCCGGACGTCCGGCCTCAATCGTGATTTCTTTTGCCTCACCAATGTGAAAGCAATCTTCAAGCTTCGTAAGTAGCCTGTCCATCTGCCCCGCAGTTAAGGATGTCGGCGTGCCGCCGCCCATATAAAACGAAAGAAGCTGTTTATTTCTAAAGCGCTCTGACATCACTTCGATTTCCTTAAACATCGCCGAAAGATAATCATCCACCTTCCCCTGCCATGCCTTTAGCGGATAAGAGGAAAAGGAGCAATAGGCACATATTGTCGGGCAAAACGGAATGCCCGCATATAAGCTGTAGCTGTGCTTATAATCCAATGGCTCTAAAAGCCTTTTTTCATTTCTCGCAACCGTTGTGCAAAGCCTGTATTTTTCGTCGGAAATTTTAAAATTATCCTTAAAATAAGTATACAAAGCTTCCTCCGGCATCCCATCCTCCAAAAGTGCCATCGCTGTTTTTGTCGGCCGGATGCCGGTCAGTGTGCCCCACGGAAGCTCTGTCTTTTCTGCCGAGCATAAAAGCTTATAGACAAGACGCTTTAGCTGGTCCCGTGCCATTTTTTTATCTGCCGTATCCGTCGGCGTTCTGCCGGATGCAGCAGCTTTTTCATTTTCAAAAAATTCACAAAAAATTTCTGTGCCAAAAGGCTTTTCATCCGTCACATTTTCAAAACAGACATTCAAAAAATAATCCGTGGGCTCTGTCGGTGCCACGGATATTTTCTCACCCGGAAAAAAAGCCATCAAAAGCGCTCTCACATCATTTTCAAATTTTGAAATATTTATGTTTAATCGAATCATGTTCTGCCCCGCTTATAAAAATGGATTGTATTTTTTCTCATAACCGATGGTTGTGGACGGACCGTGTCCCGGCAGCGCCTCCACATCATCATCAAGCACAAACAGACGCTCACGGATTGAACGGATCAGCGTGCTCATACTGCCTGTCGGCAAATCAGTCCTTCCGACAGAAGCCTCAAACAGTGTATCGCCGCAAAGAAGCTTTTTAACCTGCGGCATATAAAAACAGACGCCGCCCTGCGTATGTCCCGGCGTAAAAATCACTTCAAAAAGCATATCCCCAAACACAAGCCTTGCCTTATCTGCAAATACGTCATCCGGCTTTACACTCACGCGCGCACCGATCATCTCACAGCCATTCAAATACGGCGATACCATCACTTCTGCCTCATCCTCATGGGCATAAGCTTTAATACCGTACTTTTTTGTCACCTCCGGCACAGCCATCACATGGTCAAAATGACCGTGGGTTAAAAGGACAGCCACCGGCTTTAAACCGCGGCTGTCTATAAACCTGCACAGTCTGTCTGCCTCGCCTGCCGGATCTATAATCACCGTCTCCTTTGTCGCTTCGTTTGTGATTAAATAACAATTCGTCTGTACCATACCAAGTACAAGTGAATGAATCGAAATTTCCATGTATTTTAACCTCTCGTTCTCTCAACATCGTAAACACAGTCCAGTGAACGCAGCTTATCAATAATCTTTCCAAGCTGCTGCCGGCTCTTAATTTCAAAGCAAACATTAATTGTCGCCTTACCATTTTTCCCCGACCGGCTGGACATCGCTGTCACATTAATTTCTTTTTCCGTAAATACTTTGGCAACCTCCACAATGACACCGACTTTGTCGCATACATAGACATTGATTTCAGCTTTAAATACTGCATCAGCCGCCACACTGTCTTCCTGCCACTCGGCATCTATAAGGCGGTTTCTGTCAAGCTCTGAAATATTCATCACATTAATACAATCTGTCCGGTGAATGGATATGCCTCGTCCTCTTGTGACAAAGCCGACAATCTCATCGCCCGGCACCGGACTGCAGCATTTTGAAAAACGGACAGCCACATCGTGAATACCCTTCACGACAATCGCGCTGTGGCTTTTCGCTGTCGTTCTTGTCCGTCCTGAATCCGGCTTCGACTGCTGTGCCAGCTGCTCAAGGACATTATCGTCGGTCAGAAGCTTCATCTTTGCTTTCTTCTGCTCCTCCACAAGACGGTTGACAACCTGACTTTCCTTAAGGCCGCCGTGGCCGACAGCCGCACATACGGCATCCCAGTTTCTGAAACCGTATTTTTTAAGGACCTTTTCAACATATTCAGGCTTAGTCACATCGCTTAAAACAATACCCTTGGCTTTCGCATAAGTCGTGATGGCGTCCTTGCCTTTAATAATATTTTCTTCTTTAAACTCTGTTTTAAACCATTGATTAATCTTATTTTTAGCCTGCGTGCTCTTAACAATATTGAGCCAGTCGCGGCTTGGCCCCTTTGAATTCTGAGACGTGATAATCTCGATTCTGTCGCCATTTTGAATAATATAATCAATATTGACAAGACGGCCGTTGGCTCTTGCGCCGACCATCTTATTGCCGACTGCCGAGTGAATACTGTAAGCAAAGTCAATCGGCGTCGAACCATTCGGAAGATTCTTGACGTCGCCGGCCGGTGTAAAGCAATAGACACTTTCCGAAAACAAATCAAGGTCGTTTTTAAGAAGACTCATAAATTCTCTGTTGTCAGACATATCCTTCTGCCATTCAAGAATCTGGCGCAGCCATGTCAGCTTTGCCTCCTCCTTATTCGGCGTATTCACACCGTTAGGATCTTCCTTATATTTCCAGTGGGCGGCAATACCATACTCTGCCGTCTTATGCATCTCAAACGTACGGATCTGTATCTCAAAAGGCTTCCCCGACGGCCCTATAAGCGTCGTGTGAAGTGACTGATACATATTCTGCTTCGGCATGGCGATATAATCTTTAAAGCGCCCCGGAATCGGTTTATATTTTTCATGAATAAGCCCCAGCGCCGCATAGCAGTCTTTTATCGAATCGACAATAATACGCACCGCGAACAAGTCATAAATCTGATCGATTGTCTTATTCTGATTGACCATCTTTTTATAAATACTGAAAAAATGCTTCACACGGCCGCTGATCTGTGCTTTAATACCGCCCTGCTTCATACACTCGGATACCTCGTCTACAATCGCGGATACAAAAGCCTCACGCTCACTTTTTCTTGAAGCGATCTTTTCTGCAAGATCATAATAAACATCCGGCTGTAAATAGCGCAGCGCTAAATCGTCCAGTTCAATCTTGATTTTAGAAATACCGAGTCTCTGGGCAATCGGCGCATAAATATCCATCGTCTCACGGGCTTTTTCTTTCTGCTTTTCCGGCTTCATAAACTTTAATGTACGCATATTGTGAAGCCTGTCGGCAAGCTTGATCAAAATAACACGGATATCCTTTGCCATTGCAAGAAACATCTTTCTCAGATTTTCAGCCTGAACCTCGACTTT
>USSL01000122.1 GCA_900557175.1 uncultured Eubacteriales bacterium | reverse complement strand
GTGCGCGTTAAAATCACATTAGCATGTACGGAGTGCAAGCAGCGTAATTACAACATGACAAAAGAGAAGAAAGCTCATCCGGACAGAATGGAAACCAAAAAGTACTGCAGATTCTGTAAGAAGCATACTATGCACAAAGAAACGAAGTAATTGGTTTGTTAAGGAGTGAGAAGATGGGTGAGACAGCCGCAAAGGCAAAAAAGCCTTCTAAATTCGCCGGAATCAAGGCCGAATTTAAGAAAATAATCTGGCCTGACAAACAGACTGTTGGAAGAAAGACAACAGCAGTCGTGATATTATCCGTAATTCTTGGTGTTATTATTGCGGTGCTTGATTTAATTTTCGAGTATGGCATTAACTTTCTTATTTCACTGTAGGAAAGGATGAGAGTATGGCAGATATTAAATGGTATGTAGTGCATACTTATTCGGGCTATGAGAAAAAAGTCAAAGCGAATATCGAGAAATCAATCCAGAATCTTCACCTTGAAGACCAGATTCTGAGCGTTGAAGTTCCGCTGCAGGACGTTGTGGAAATTAAAAACGGTCAGAAGAAAACATCTCAGAAGAAGATGTTTCCGGGCTACGTGCTTCTTCACATGGATATGAATGAAGAAACATGGTATGTTGTGCGGAATACAAGAGGTGTGACGGGCTTTGTAGGTCCGGAGTCAAAACCAGTGCCGCTGACGGAGGATGAGATGGCCCGTATGGGTATTCAGCCGCCGGAGGTCGAAATTGATCTTGAAATCGGTGATGAGGTACAGGTTATTGCCGGTGCATGGAAAGATACGGTTGGACAGATCAGAGCGATTAACATGAATAAGGCGACGGTGACTATCGGCGTCGATATGTTTGGCCGTGAGACAGCCGTAGAAGACATTAGTTTCTTAGATATCAGAAAAATGTAACATTTATCAACAGTCTGTATCGTACAGACGGTGGGAGGGACATTCCCGCATTACCACAATATTCAGGAGGTGCCTAAATCATGGCAAAGAAAGTAACAGGATATATTAAATTACAGATCCCTGCTGGTAAGGCAACACCAGCACCACCAGTTGGTCCTGCATTAGGACAGCACGGTGTTAATATCGTACAGTTTACAAAAGAATTCAACGCAAGAACAGCAGATCAGGCAGGTATGATCATCCCTGTTGTCATCACAGTTTACAATGACAGAAGCTTCAGCTTCATCACAAAGACTCCGCCGGCAGCAGTATTATTAAAGAAAGCCTGCAAGATTGATTCAGGTTCAGCAGTACCTAACAAGACAAAGGTAGCTAAGATTTCAAAGGCAGAAGTTCAGAAAATCGCTGAATTAAAGATGCCTGACTTAAATGCTGCAAGTATCGAAGCTGCTATGAGCATGATCGCTGGTACAGCTAGAAGTATGGGTATCACAGTAGAAGACTAATTACCCGTATATTGTTTCATACAAGTGGGAGGGTAGCTCCCGATATGACCACAAGGAGGATTTTTATAATGAAAAAAGGTAAAAGATATGCAGAGGCGGCAAAGTTAGTAGACCGCGCAAGCCTTTACAGCGTTGCAGACGCAGTTGCGCTTGTTAAGAAATCAGCAAGTGCAAAGTTTGATGAAACAGTTGAAGCACATATCCGTTTAGGTGTTGACGGACGTCACGCAGACCAGCAGGTTCGTGGTGCCGTTGTATTACCTCACGGTACAGGTAAGAAAGTAAAAGTATTAGTTTTCGCAAAAGGCGATAAAGTGGCTGAGGCAGAAGCAGCAGGCGCAGATTTCGTAGGCGGAGACGAATTAGTGCCAAGAATCCAGAACGAAGGATGGCTTGATTTCGACGTTGTTGTTGCTACACCTGACATGATGGGTGTTGTAGGCCGTTTAGGACGTATCCTCGGACCTAAGGGCTTAATGCCAAACCCTAAGGCCGGTACAGTAACAATGGACGTTACAAAAGCTGTCAACGATATTAAAGCAGGTAAGATTGAGTACAGACTCGACAAGACAAACATT
This sequence comes from uncultured Eubacteriales bacterium, assembly GCA_900557175.1. Classification (GTDB taxonomy): domain Bacteria; phylum Bacillota; class Clostridia; order Lachnospirales; family Lachnospiraceae; genus Scybalocola_A. Next base: position 3,983 of record USSL01000122.1, on the reverse strand, counting down.
ATCCATGTGCCTGTCGGTAAAGCATCATTTACAGAAGAACAGTTAGCGGACAACTTCCATACATTAATGGGTGCAATCATTAAGGCGAAACCGTCAGCTGCAAAGGGTCAGTATTTAAGAAGTGTTACAGTAACTTCTACAATGGGACCTGGTGTGAAATTAAACCCAACACAGTTTGCATAAAAAACTGCGGTTTATGATTGACAACCGATATATATCATGCTATAATAGCAAAGCGAATGCTGCCAGAGACAGTAGGTGCCGCAAGGCATAAGGAGAAAACGCCTACCGAGGAAGATATAAGCGAGCTCTTTAGTGAGCACTGACTTATAAGATTTTAGAGACTCTCTGTGTGCATACACAGAGAGTTTTTTTGGCGGTACATCACATTATTATTTAAGGAGGTGCACCAAAGTGGCAAAAGTAGAATTAAAACAGCCAGTCGTTGACGAGATTAAAGCATTGTTAGACGGCGCTCAGGCAATGGTATTAGTAGACTACCGTGGTCTGACAGTTGAAGAAGATACAAAGCTTCGTAAGTCTTTAAGAGAAGGCAATGTTACTTATAAGGTATACAAAAATACTTTAATTAAACGTGCGATTGAAGGTACAGAATTTGAACCGCTTGCAGACCTGTTAGAAGGCCCTACAGCGATTGCAGTAAGCAAAGAGGATGCTACAGCACCAGCAAGAATCCTGAACACATCTGCAAAAGAGATGCCAAACCTTGAGTTCAAGGGCGGTGTTGTTGCAGGTACATTCTACGATGAGAAGATGATCAAAGTTATCGCTACAATCCCATCAAGAGAAGTACTTCTTGGAAAATTGCTTGGAAGTATCCAGTCACCTATCGCAAACTTTGCTCGTGTTATTAAGCAGATTGCTGAAAGCCAGAGCGCAGAATAATTATTAATAAGAAAATTGGAGGTAAATTAAAATGGCAAAATTAACAACAGCTGAATTTATTGAAGCTATTAAAGAATTATCCGTATTAGAATTAAACGAATTAGTAAAAGCATGTGAAGAAGAATTTGGTGTATCTGCAGCAGCAGGTGTTGTTGTAGCAGCAGCTGAAGGCGCTGGCGCAGCAGCAGAAGAAAAGACAGAATTCGACGTTGAGCTTACAGAAGTAGGTCCTAACAAGGTTAAGGTTATCAAAGTTGTTCGTGAGTTAACAGGTCTTGGCTTAAAAGAAGCTAAAGAAGCTGTAGACAACGCTCCAAAGGTAATCAAAGAAGCAGTTAGCAAAGAAGAAGCTGATGAAATCAAAGCTAAATTCGAAGCTGAAGGCGCTAAAGTTACAGTTAAATAATTGTGTGATGTGTGCAATAAAAGCTCCGTGGGAAACCGCGGAGCTTTTTAATTGCACAGCGTGCATTTTAGCAGCGCAGGCAAAAGCCGAGGGGAGAATCGGTACACGGACGTTCCCAAAGACAGCCGAGGGGCGCCTATAAATTGCGCAGCATATAAGTTAGCAATGCTGCAAATAAGGCCGCGAAACCGCTATAATTTGCGCAGCGTGCATTTTTAGCAACGCTAGCGAATTCATAGCGGCTTCGCGGCCCTGTAATTTTACCTAATCTCCACGCGGCGTATTTTACCACTGATGGTTTTCGGCAGTTCTTTTGTAAATTCTATAATTTTCGGCCATTTGTAGGCAGCCATATTTTTGCGGACATAGGCGAGAATTTCGTGCTTCAGCTTCGGAGAAGCTTCTGTGCCCTCAGTAAGAACAATCGTTGCCTTGATTGTCTGACCGCGTGTTGCGTCCGGCGGTGCAGTGACGGCACATTCAAGGACATACGGTAACTCCATAATGACATTTTCAATCTCGAAAGGCCCGATGCGGTAGCCGGCGGATTTAATCAGGTCGTCAACGCGGCCGACATACCAGTAATAGCCGTCCTCGTCTTTGTAGGCGGTGTCGCCTGTATGGTAATAGCCGTCGTGCCATGCGGCCGTTGTCTTTTCCTCATCATTGTAATAGCCTGTAAAAAGTCCGTTTGGAATATGTTCTTTTGTGCGGATGACAATTTCGCCTGTTTCACCGGTATCGGTACTTGTACCGTCAGGGCGCTGGATGTCAATATCATAAAGCGGTGATGGCTTGCCCATAGAGCCCGGTTTTGGCTCCATGCCTCTGAGATTGGCAATCGTCAGTGTTGTCTCTGTCTGGCCGAAGCCTTCCATCAGTTTTAAACCCGTCGCTTCATAGAAACGGTTGAATACTTCAGGATTTAAGGCCTCTCCGGCAACAGTAACGTATTTCAGGGCGGATAAATCATATTTGGACATATCCAGCTTTATAATAAAACGGTACATTGTCGGTGGTGCACAGAAAGTCGTAATGTGATATTTTTCAAACATAGATAAAATATCTTTTGGTTCAAAGTTGTTGAAATCATAAGTAAAAATACATGCCTCACACATCCATTGACCGTAAAGCTTGCCCCAGAGCGCCTTGCCCCAGCCTGTATCGGAAATTGTAAAGTGAATGCCGTCCGGATCAACATTGTGCCAGTATTTTGCTGTAATAAAATGACCGAGCGGATATTTAAAGTTGTGGGCTGCAATTTTTGGGTAGGCGGTTGTGCCGGATGTAAAAAACATCAGCATCGTATCGTTGCCTTTGGCAGCTTCTTCGCCTTCAGGGCGTTCAAAAACTTCCGGGAAGGATGAAAATTCGCTGTTAAAATCATGCCAGCCTTCCTTTGGCGTGCCGACAATAATCTTTGTTTTCAGCTGCGGACATTCTTCGGCAGCTTCGTCGGCATAATCTGAAACATTGCCGTCAGAAGTACATACGATGGCACTGACGTCGGCGGCGTTGAAGCGGTAGACAAAATCCTGTTTAACTAAAAGGTTTGTCGCAGGAATAACGATTGCGCCGATTTTATGGAGCGCCAGAATGGAAAACCAGAACTGGTAGTGCCGTTTTAAGACAAGCATGACGCGGTCGCCTTTTTTGATACCTAGAGATTTAAAATAATGCGCTGTCTGGGAAGAATAACGGCTCATATCGCCGAATGTAAAACGTCTTTCCTCTTTAGCGTTTGATACGTAAATCATAGCTTCCTTATCCGGTGCTTTTGCTGCGATGGCATCGACGGTATCGAAGGCAAAATTATAATCATCTTCGTGATTGAAGCGGATGCCTGCAAGAATACCTTTTTCATCAAAGGCTGTTTCCACAAATTTTCCGGAAACACCGGATTCGGCTGTATATGTAAGCTTTGTTTCTGACATTAAAGTAGCCTCCTTTAATAACTTCAATATCATATTATATAATTTTTAAAAGCAGTGTGTCAAGTAGTATTTAAAACTACATTGCGGCGGCGAATATGGTAAAATTTTTGTGGACAGCGCAGGGAACATATATTAAAATAGAGAAAACTATCGAGGTAAAAATTTGTTTTGGAGTGAAAATAATGGCAGGTCAGTTGATTGTTGATTTGCATGGCTGTGACTGTGAAATCATAGATAATCTTGAAAAAATCAAAGATGTGGCGCATGGCGCTATTGAAGCGATTGGCGCTGAGATTGTTGAAGAATGTTCTCATCGCTTTCTTCCTATAGGAATTACATATATCGCGGTCATTACAACATCACATTTTTCAATTCATACATGGCCGGAATACGGCTATGCCGCCGTGGATATTTTTTCGTGTGATGCGCGTGTACCGGAGGATATATGTAATTATCTGAAAACGGCGCTTAAAGCGACAGAAGTTGAAATAAGACAATTCGAGCGGAGACTTGAACCGGGGGAGGTGCAGTGATGGAATATAATGTAGGCGATGTACTGCGGGCAGACGGAGAGCTGTATAAAATTATCGGAAAAATTCAATATAAAAATATTGATGATCATTGCCGCTGGATGGAATACCGGCTGAAAAAAGAAACATATGCCGCTTTATGGGGACAGGCGTTCTAACGCCTGTCCCTTTTTCATACCCATGAACAAATGCAAAAAGGGGGCGGCT
>USSL01000121.1 GCA_900557175.1 uncultured Eubacteriales bacterium | reverse complement strand
CTTTTATTATGCCTTAAAGATGAAAAATAAGTTTGTTATAGTGTGCTTGATAACACGGCAGGAGTACTTGCAACAAAAAAACTTGAGAAAAGACTCCGCAAAAAAGGATTTGCGGGAGAAACTCAGATTACAATTATTGATAAGCACCCCTATCATACAATGCTGACGGAGCTGCATGAGGTTGCAGCGTGCCGCGTTGGAGAGGAAAGCGTAAAAATGAATCTGGACCAGATTTTTGCGGGACGCAAAGTCAATGTGGTTTTAGATACAGTGACAAAGATTCATTTTAATGAGCAGAAGATTACAGGTAAAAATGGAGAATATGACTATGATTACCTTGTGCTTGCTGCCGGTTCAAAACCAACCTATTTCGGTGTGGAGGGCGCAAAAGAGTACAGTTATACACTTTGGTCCTATGATGATGCCGTGAAATTAAGAGACAGAATCCATGATTGTTTCCGTTTGGCGGCAGATGAACCTGATGTACAAAAGAGACGGGAGCTGCTGACATTTTATGTTGTCGGTGCAGGTTTTACCGGCGTAGAAATGATCGGTGAGCTTGCGGAATATGTTCCGATTCTCTGTAAGAGATTTAATATCAGGCGTGAAGATGTAAAGCTTGTTGATGTCGACGGTCTGCCAAGACCTGTACCGGTGCTGCCGGAAAAATTATCGCGCAAGGTTGAAAAACGTCTTGTAAAAATGGGTGTTGACGTTGTGATGAGCGCAAGCGTTGTCGGCGTCGGTGAAAATTTCATTAAGTTAAAACAGGGCGATGAAGTGACAGAGCACACTGCCGGTACAGTTATTTGGACAGCAGGTATTGAGAGTGCGGATATTACGACTGACGCTGCCGCTGAAATTAAGAGTGCAGGCAGAGGAAGAATCGAGGTCGATGCTTATCTTAGAAGTGTCGATTATGAAAATGTGTATGTCATCGGTGACAATATGTGTTATACTGTGCCGGGAGAGGAACGTCCGGTGCCTCAGATGGTTGAGAACGCAGAGCACAGTGCAGATACGGCGGCAAACAATATCGTTGCGGCAATTACAAAGAAAAAAGAGATGGAAGAATATAAGCCGAAGTTCCACGGTATTATGGTTTGTGTCGGCGGACGCTGGGGTACTGCAAGAGGCGGTATGGCAAAGCACCAGATGAATTTCCCGTCATGCTTTGCAATGTTTGCAAAGCATTTTATTAATATTATTTATTTTATACAGGTGATGGGCTGGACAAAGGTATTCAGCTACCTGAAGCATGAGATATTTACGATTCGCAACAACAGAAGCTTTGTGGGCGGACATTTTTCAAATAAGACGCCAAGCTTTCTGCTTGTTCCGCTCCGTCTGTGGCTCGGTGCTGTCTGGGTATTCGAGGCAGTGATGAAGATTGTCGAGGGCTGGTTTACGAATCCGATGCTGACAGATTTCTTTGGCGGTGCAAATTCATGGTATAATTCTGTATTAGGCGTTGCGCCGGACGCTGCAGACGCAGTCGGCGGCCCCGTATCAATCGTTGATGCGGCGGCAGGTGCCACAAGTGCGGTTGTTGATGCTGTGGCAAGCGCTTCAGGAGCAGTCGCAGATGCGGCGGCAAGTGCCGGAACAATTTTAATCGACTGGAATTTTGGATTATTTACAACAATTTTTGTCAGCGGAAAAGATCTTGCACATTCTACGCTTGCAGATTTCGCGTTTAAGCTTGATATTCCGTTCCTGAATCAGATGCTTAACAATACAATTCTTGCAAGTGATGAAATGCAGATTTTTATGCAGATTGTCATTGTATTATTAGAACTTGGCGTAGGTCTTGCGCTGATGGGCGGTTTATTTACATTCCCGGCATCGGCGATGTCCATTATTCTTCAGTGCATGTTCTTAACAACAACAGGCTTATACTTAAACGGCATATGGATGATTTTTGCAAGTATTGCACTGCTGATTGGAGCAGGTTATACATTTGGCTTTGATTACTATGTCGGACCATTTTTAAAGAAACACTGGAAAAACGTAAAATGGGTAAAGAGGCGGTATTTCTACAATGATTGATTTATCCATGAAATTTGATGCCGCGTTTGAAAAAGTTAAGCAGGAAGTGGACAGTACACTTTTATCGACGCCGCTTTTGGTTCGTCAGTATACTTCACATCTGACACTTTCTCATGGAAAATTTGCGAGAGCCAGAGCCGTTTTAGCGTGTGCGATGGCTGAAGAAGGCTATATTCACACAGATGCGATCATTTTTGCGGCTGCCATAGAGATGCTTCATTTGGCGACGCTGGTGCATGATGATATCATGGATGATGCCGATTTACGCAGAGGTGTGGAAACACTGCAAAAGAAGTTTGGCAAAAGGAAGGCTGTCATATGCGGAGATTATTTGCTGGCAGCGGCCTTAAGGAAACTTCAGGAAGCAGGCAATCCCGACAAATATAGGGAGATGAACACTTTCGCTTATGTAGAACAGATTTGCATGGGTGAGCTTCGCCAGAGTGTGAATAACCGAAACTACAGTCTGTCAATGCTGCGGTATCTGAGTATTATTAACGGCAAGACAGCGGCTTTATTTGAAGCCTCCTATTTTGCCGGAGCGCTTGTCTGTGAAAATGACGAGAAAAGGCTGCGGCTTTACCGCAAACTCGGAAAATACACAGGCATGATATTCCAGCTGACCGATGACTGTATTGACTATGAGACGGATGAAAAAACAGCGTTAAAAAGTGTGCAGTCGGATTATGAGCAGGGGGTTATTATGCTGCCGGTTATTTATACATTTCAGAATGAACCGGCACTTTGCAGCCGCGCAAAGCTCGGAAAGCTTTCGACAGGAGAGCTGCTTGCCGCAGTAAAAAAAAGCGGCGGTGTTGTTTTTACACATCAGATTGCGGGGCGCTATTATGAGAAAGCAAAAAAGGCGCTGAACGATCTTGGGCTTTCGGGACAAAAGGCGGATATTTTAAAGGAATTGCTGGACAAGTCTTATTACGGATTAAGAAAATAGTGATGAGGAAAAGATTATGAAAAAGAGAATTGCTTTATTATTGGGAATGGCATTGATTTCGGCGGCTGCTCTATCAGGCTGCAGCAACCGCAAATACCCTGAAAAAAAGGAGAGTGGGCAGACAGAAACTGCCGGTGCTGCGACAGAAACAGAAAAGAATACAGAGACAGAGGTTTTGGCTGAGGGCAGTTTAAAAACAGGTCTTGCAACAATCAACAGTGTCGGAAGTTCTGCGGATGCCGCAAAGGACGCCGATGGAATTGCACAGACGGACATTGTGATGGCAGCAGTGACTGTAGATGGCGATGGAAAAATTGTTGATTGTGTCATTGACGGCGCGCAGACAGTCATTAACTTTGGCACTGACGGCAAGGTGAAAACAGAGCTTGAAACAGAATTTAAGACAAAGAATGAATTGGGCGAAGATTACGGCATGGTTGCTTACGGCGGCGCTTCTGCAGAGTGGAATGAGCAGGCGGCGGCATTTGCAGACTACTGTATCGGCAAAACAGCCGATGAAGTGACAGGCATGGCTGTGACAGAAGACGGCAAGGCAGCCGACGCAGACCTTGCAGCAGCCTGTACAGTGCATATTGGCGATTTCCAGTCTGTTGTTGTCAAGGCTGTCGAAAATGCTAAAGACTGCGGTGCACAAGCCGGTGACAAGCTTGGCTTAGGCGCAGTGACAACAATAGGAAATTCTAAAGATGCGGCAGAAGAAGACGGTGTGGCAGAAGCGGCTACAACAATTGCGGTGACAACAGTCAATGCAGATGGTATTATTACAAGTGCCGTCATTGATGCCGTTCAGGCGGCGGTAAAGTTTGATGCAGCCGGAAAAATTACAACAGATATTACAGCAGCGGTTCAGTCTAAAAATGAGATTGGTGATAACTACGGCATGAAGGCAGCTTCATCAATCGGCAAAGAGTGGAATGAACAGGCAGAAGCCTACGCGCAGTATGCTGTCGGAAAAACGGTGGACGAGGTCAACGGCACGGCTGTGACAGAAGGTGTTCCTTCAGACGCAGACCTTGCGGCATCAGTAACAATTCATATTGCAGATTTTAACGCAGTGCTCGCAAAAGCAGCAGACAGCGCAAAATAGTAACGAAAGATAAAAAAATGAAAAGAATGAAAAAAGCAGGAATTGCGGCACTGTTACTTGTTCTGTTTTGTGCGGCAGCCGCAATATTCCGTCAGGAAAACGAACAGACACGGTATACAGCGACGTTTTTAGATGTGTTTGATACGAAAACAGAGATTGTAGGCTATGCAGCGACTGAGGAAGCATTCGCAGCGCAGGCAGAGCAGATTAAAGAAAAGCTCATTTACTACCATCAGCTGTATGATATTTATCATGAATATGATGGCATCAACAACTTAAAGACGATCAATGATCATGCCGGAAAAGCGCCGGTTGAGGTCTCCGCAGATATTATCAGGCTTTTGAAATTCGGCAAAGAGATGTATGAGAAAACCGACGGTCAGACAAACATTGCGATGGGCAGTGTCCTTTCAATATGGCATGATTACCGTGACAGGGGAAGTGCAGATCCCACAAATGCTTCCTTGCCGCCGGCAGATGATTTAAAGGCTGCGGCAGAGCATACAGATATCAATGATATTATTATTGATGAAACTGAGAATACTGTCTTTTTAGCTGATCCGGAAATGTCCATTGATGTGGGCAGTGTCGGAAAAGGCTATGCCGTACAAAAGAGTGCCGAATATGCGAAAGAAATTGGCATGGAAAATATGCTGCTTAGCGTTGGCGGCAATATTTGTGCGGTCGGCGAAAAAACAGACGGTTCAAAGTGGCGTCTCGGAATCCAGAATCCGGACTTAGACAGTGAAGAAATCTACATTGCAAAAGTTGATTTAAAAGATGAATGTGTCGTGACAAGCGGCGATTATCAGCGCTACTATACAGTAGACGGCATCCGCTACTGCCACATTATCGATCCGGACACGCTGATGCCTGCAAACTACTTCGCAGCGGTATCAATTGTGACAAAAGATTCAGGCATGGCCGACGCACTGTCAACCTCCGTCTATAACATGCCTTTTGATGAAGGACTTGCCTTTGTCAACAGCCTTGAAGACGTGGAGGCGATGTGGGTGCTTCATGACGGAAGCGTTAAATACTCGGATAACTTTGAACAGTATATTGCTGCGGAAGGGTAATAATAAAAATTGAAAATGATAGGGCGTAAGAACCTGAAAAACAGCCATGGCGGCACCAATTGGTGAGCGTCATGGCTGTTTTTGTGTTTGAAGTTCAAGATCCCAGTGTTACATCATTTTGTCTGTGATTACCTGCGAGGTTTTTTTCTTGTTATCTAATGCTTTTTCACCAAGTTGTCTATAGACTTCTGCATATAGAATATCTATTAAAAGAAGTTGCGAGAGCTTGTTTGAGATTGAACCGCCCTCCATAGGTCCTTCTTTAGCACCGCAAGGCAAAAGAACGTCACAGTAAGCAGAGGCAGGTGTTTTTGCAAACATTGTAGCAAAGATGACTTTAGCACCATTTGTATGACAGATTTTAGAAATTTTAATACAGTCTTTTGTAACTCCTGAGTTAGAAAAAATAATAGCAAGATCGTTTTTTCCGAGCAAAGCTGCCTGCATTAATTGAATATGGCTATCACTGTTATAAACAATATTTGGCAAAATTTTTAGAAACTTATTTTTAGCTTCGTTAGCGCTTGTCCCAGAGCCGCCAAATCCAAAAAAGTGAACACTTTGTGATGTAAGAATTAATTCAGCAGTTTTAGAAATAGCGTTGAAATTGAACGTGTTTATTGCTGCATCCAAAGAAGTTTGATAAATTTTAAGAATTCTTTTGGCCGTTTCTTCGCAAGATGAAGAATCCAAAATGGTAATGGTATCCTTTGGCTGGGCAGTATCTGCGGCAGAAGTGCTCAAAGCCAAAGAAAGCTTAAAGTCTTGATAGCCGTTTAGAGAAAGTGTTCT
>USSL01000120.1 GCA_900557175.1 uncultured Eubacteriales bacterium | reverse complement strand
CAAAAGAATCACCGTCCTCATTTTCCGTATCCATCTGAGAAAACAGTGTCGGGCGTTTCTTTACCAAAGCATTTTTTGCTGTATTTGCCACGATCCGTCCAAACCATGCCCGGAAATTTTCCGGCTCTTTAAGGCTTGCAAGCGACTGCCACGCCTTCATATAAGAATCCTGCAAAACGTCCATCGCATCATCTTCATTTTTCATATATTTTAATGCAATATAATACATATCATGCTGTGTCGCTTCATAAAGCCACGCAAAACCCTGACCATCTCCCGCAAGTGCGGCGGCAACTGCCTGTCTGTAATCCATTTTTAATTCCCACTTTCATTCATTTTTCTTATTTTATTTTTTTGTGTCTGTGTCATCTTCATCTCTGAACGTTCTTTCCGAAGAAGCCAGACAAAAAACTGCATTATTTTATAAGTTCCATTTTTTTCCAAGATGCACCTCCAAAACATAAATGCTATACCGTGCATAGATAATATTGCATATATGATACCATTTTTACAAATAGAGGTGATAATATGATTTCTTACGAACCATTTTGGCAGACGCTCCGTCAAAAAAATATATCCACATATAAATTAATTTATGAGCATGGTATTCTTCCCGACACAATTCAGCGTCTGCGCAGTCAAAAAACAATCACAACAAAAACAATCAATACGCTCTGCACGGTCATCGACTGTCAGGTATCTGATATTCTGACATTTATACCGGACAAAGATTAAATTTATTTTACTCTGTCCAGTCAATCATATCAAGCACTTCTTCTGTCATCACGGCTTCGATATATTCTCCGACGGCCTCGCACCCCATCTGCTTTGCGAGTGCCGTCATCTGCTCCATGCCATCAATAATCGGTATAAGAATTTTCATCTGTGCCCGAATGCCAATTTTCTGCCATTGTCCAAGCACGCCGCGCTGCTTTTCTTTCAGATAGTCTAAAGCCAGTTCAATTTCTTGACATTGCTCACAGATATTGCCTGTTTTATCCGTTTTGTTGCACTTCCCGGCAGCTTTTTGACATATATGTGCTCGCTCACATAAAAGCATTTTCATTTGTTTCTCATATGGCAATGCCACTTTATCCACCTCCGAATATGTACCGCCGACTTTTACAGCGTACACTGCCAATGACTTTGCCGCTTTCCCGGCAATTAATTCATAAAACCTCTTTTCTGTTTCGATATAGCGTTACGGTCCAGCATCATTTCTATAAAAAATGAAATCAAAATCACAATCGAGCCGATAAAAAAGACATTAAAGCCGGCACCCTCGGATACATCTGTAAGGAGTCCGAAGCATGCATATATAATCAGCGTAAGAATGATAAAAAATACAATCATCACACATTCAAGGACATAAATATTTGTCAGCCCGCGTATATTTTTCGTAAGCGCGTAATAAATAATCACAATTAATACGATAACCCATATCATACCAGTCAAAAAAATCATACATAGCGTAAAATCAAAAGACGTATTAAACAGTTCATCTGAAGCACTGCCGATATCAAGTATCATCTCCGAATATTTTCCGAAAAGCACTTCCTTAAGAATACCGGCCATAGATGTACTTCCGTTAAACATACTGCTCAATGTGTTCCACACCTTGCCCAATATGCCTCCCAGATCATTGGATATAAACCAGCCTGCAACCGCCATCACAATGCCTGCCAGCATACCGAAATTTCCTATATTATAAGGTACACTGTATATCGGATGAGCCATTTCCCATTTCAACCGCTTCTGCCTGCGGCGCTGCCGCCACGTCTGCTGCCCCGCCTGCTGTCCCGTCTGCTGCTCCTTTTCTGCCTTTTTTACTGTCCTTGGTATTTTAACCTGTTTCCCATTTTTTGATAATGAAGCGGCACCCTCGCCGCATTTCGGACAAAACTTCGCATTGTCCGGTATCTGTTCTCCGCAAATTCTGCAAAACATTTTTAAATTCCTCCTTTGATCGTGCTTTTTCACAGCTTTTTTTAATGTTCACTTAATAGACAAGTGGTATTTTAAAAAAGTTTTATAAAAATCGAAAATTTTTTTATTTTTTTTAAAACCTTTTTGAAAGTTCATCTGTCTATATAGTGAAAACAAGAAAAATAGAGATTTTCCGTCAATGATTTAAGGAGGTGAAACATGCTCACGCACCAATATCCCATTGAACATAGTCACTATATCATGTATAATTGGATATACAATAACAAAAGTTTGCTTTGGACACACACTCTCAATATAAAATACAGCAAAGCATACTTTTGCCGCATAAGCAATACATAACTACAACAGACGGACAAATCCTCAGCACAAAAAAGAAGAAGGAGAAATTTTATGAAAACTTTTAAGAAAACTTTTGTATCACTGACAATTGCATGTATGATGGGCGCTATGCTCACAGGCTGTTCCTCAAAGACAGACGAGATTGACAGCAGCCGTCTTGAATCTTTATTAAATGAAGCAGAGCGTAAGAAGGAAGAAAGCAAAACAGCAGAGACTGATGCACCTGAAACTCAGACACCTGAAACTCAGACACCTGATCCGGCCGGCGAATCCATCGCACCGGAAGATGTTGTACCGGGTGAAAATATGAGCACCGCTGGTATGATGCCTTTAAGGACACAGATTTCAGGAACAATCCCTGTAGATTCTGTATGGTACGCATTCACAACAGAGGAAAATCCGGACGCCGTCTATAAAATCATGGCAGAAAATACAAGTGCAAAAGATGATACCTCTGAGCTGTCTATTTCTATTGTAGATGAATTTGGAACCGGAGTGGGCAGACTTAATTACATCGTCAATGATGGTTCTATTTATACATATACATTTGAAGACGCTGAACCGAATACAACCTATTATTTACATATGATACGCGAGTACGGCGATGAATGTGATTACAACGTGATTATTAAGGTAAAAGAATAACAAACTGATATCATAACTACAAAACAGGAGGAATTCATTATGTATTGTCCAAAATGCGGAACACAAATAAATGAAGGGGCAGCGTTCTGTCCACAGTGCGGAACACCTATCAGCACACCATCACAGTCTCAAAGAGCAGCGGCGCAGGAACAAAATTTCCAGCCACAGAATTTTCAGAATAACGAAGGTACTTTCAATACAGTCACAGCACATAAGAAGAAAAAGAAAGGTATTATTATTGCTATCATCGCCGTGCTTTTGATCGCAGGCGCAATCGTCACTGCCGTTTTACTGACAAGGGGCCGCAGTCTTAATAAGACAATCGATACCTTTGTCAATGGCTTAATATATGAGCCAACAGATATGCTTGATGTTATGCCCGACGAAGCTGTAGATTTTCTCATACAGCAAAGCGACGGAGTATCAAATCGTTCTGAACTTATTCGTCTCTTTGAAAAAGGGTACAAAGATCGCAGTAAAAATTGGGAAGAATACTTAGGCAAAGATTGTGAAGTTTCTTATGAAATTAAAAATATCACTGATATCTCAAAAAACAAAGCAAAGCGGGAAATCGCAGATTATTATAACATCAGTCCTGATTCAGAAGATATTGACTCAGAAGATATTTATTCAGAAGATACTGATTTAGAAGATATTGATTTAGAGGACTCCGGTGTCACAGAAACCAAAAAAGCAGAACTATCATTCAAGCTAGAAGGTGAAAAAGACAGTGCAAAAGAGTTCTTAGACCTTATCTTACTCAAAATAGACGGCTCATGGTATGTTGCTGCCATTAATATTTATTAAAATGATCTTTAAAAAGTGCCTCTGCCAAACACGGCAGAAGCACTTTTTGATTTTAAACAGGCTATTAAATTATTTCATAATCTTCTTAAATAATTCTACAAAATCTTCGACAGAAGCATCCTTCGGATTGCCCGGTGCACAGGCATCTGCAGCTGCGGATTCTGCAAGGAATTGAAGGTCTTCTTCTTTCACAGCTTCAAGCTTTGACGGAATGCCAACATCCTCTGAAAGCTGACGCACTGCGTCAATAGCAGCTTTTCTGTATTCCTCGACTGTCATATCGTCAACGCCCTTAACGCCCATCGCTCTTGCAATTTCACGATATTTTTCACCTGTACATTCCTGATTGTACTCCATAACAATCGGAAGCATCATTGCACAGGCAACGCCGTGCGGTGTATCATAAACAGCGCCGAGTGTATGTGCCATCGAATGAGCAATACCAAGACCGACATTTGAGAAGCCCATACCTGCAATATACTGGCCAAGTGCCATGCCCTCGCGTCCCTCTTTTGTATTCTCAACAGCGCCGCGCAGTGATTTTGAAATAATTTCAATCGCTTTTAAGTGGAACATGTCTGTCATTTCCCATGCACCCTTTGTCGTGTAACCCTCAATAGCATGTGTCAGGGCATCCATACCTGTCGCCGCTGTCAGTCCCTTTGGCATAGAGGACATCATGTCCGGATCAACAATAGCGATGATCGGCATATCATGCGGATCGACACATACAAACTTACGCTTTCTCTCAACATCAGTAATAACATAGTTGATTGTAACCTCTGCGGCTGTACCTGCGGTTGTCGGCACTGCAATAATCGGCACGCAAGGCTTCTTTGTCGGCGCTACGCCCTCAAGACTTCTCACGTCCTCAAATTCAGGATTTGCAATAATAATACCAATAGCTTTGGCTGTATCCATTGATGAACCGCCGCCGATAGCGACAATATAATCAGCACCGGATTTCTTAAATGCCTCCACACCGCTCTGTACATTTTCAATCGTCGGATTTGCCTTAATATCAGAATAAATTTCGTAAGGAAGACCTTCTCTGTCGAGAATATCTGTGACCTTCGCCGTCACCTTAAACTTAATCAAGTCCGGATCAGAACATACAAAAGCCTTTTTAAAGCCATGCGCCTTTGCCTCGTTGGCAATTTCTTCAATCGCGCCTGCGCCGTGATAAGATGTCTCGTTAAGCATAATTCTGTTTGCCATAAATAAACCTCTCCTTTTCATATCGCGGCAGTCTCCCGGACGCCGCCGTAAAATTATACTTCTATTTTAGCACGTTCAACATATAATTCAACTATTAAACTTGAGGTTTATCGGCTTAGTATATTGGAAACTGCTGTGTCGACAAATAAAAGAGCAATAATAAACGCCCTTACAAGTAAACTTGCAGGGCGTTATAATCACTCTTTTGCTTGGCTTATATATTAGCCGAAGTATCTCTTTAATAAACCTTCAAAAGCTTTTCCGTGACGGGCTTCGTCTCTTGCCATCTCATGTACTGTGTCATGGATTGCGTCGAGTCCAAGTTCTTTTGCACGTTTTGCAAGGTCAAATTTACCTGCTGTAGCGCCGTTCTCAGCGTCTACACGCATCTCAAGGTTCTTCTTTGTGCTGTCTGTAACAACTTCGCCTAATAACTCAGCGAATTTAGAAGCATGCTCTGCTTCTTCGTAAGCAGCTTTTTCCCAGTATAAACCAATTTCAGGATAACCTTCTCTGTGAGCAACTCTTGCCATAGCAAGGTACATACCAACTTCTGAGCACTCGCCTTCGAAGTTTGCTCTTAAATCAGCAAGGATGTCTTCTCTAACGCCCTGAGCAACGCCTACAACGTGCTCTGCTGCCCATGTTCTCTCACCTGTCTGCTCTTTGAACTTTTCTGCAGGTGCCTTACATACTGGACATACCTCAGGTGCTGTCTCGCCTTCATGAACATAACCACATACTGTACATACAAATTTTTTCATCTTAATACTCTCCTTTTTATATTTGATATTTTATTAGGTTCTTGTTTAAAATCAGTAATCATTACTGATATGCTTATCATACATGATGTTCTTTGTTTTGTCAACAGTTTTTTTAATTTTTTTCAGTTTCTTCTGATTTACATTTTTCACAGATGCCATAGAAAAACGCATGATGCCCTTCAATGGTTCCGCCAAAGTGCTCTCCCGCAATGACGTCGATGTGATCCACCGGAAGCATCCGCAAATCACTGACACAACCACATTTTCTGCATATAAAATGGTAGTG
>USSL01000119.1 GCA_900557175.1 uncultured Eubacteriales bacterium | reverse complement strand
ACATCGACGCCGTAGGCATCCAATGTTTTGATCGCCCTGACAATCGTTTCTGCCGCGCCCTCACCCTGAACCTTCGCCGGACAGAACACAAGCTGGACAAACGGATTGCGCCGGGTTGTCACATTGATCATATCCTGAAGCGCCGCCCCCGTCTTTGCGGTGACGATACCGACCTTCTTTGAAAAAGCAGGAATCGGCTTTTTATGCGCCGCATCAAAAATACCTTCCGCCTCCAATTTCCGCTTCAGCATGTCAAACTGCTGATATAAAAAACCGGTGCCGTCCGCCACAATCTCTTTGGCATAAAGCTGATACTTGCCATCTCTTTCATAGACACTGATACTGCCAAGCACAATGACCTGCTGCCCCTCGGAAAGTCTGAATGAAAGTCCCCGCCTTGCACTGGCAAACATCACACACGCAATGGCACTGCCCTTATCCTTCAATGTAAAATAAATATGTCCTGACGTGTGGTACTTACAGTTGGATATCTCTCCCTTTACATAAATACGGTTCAGCGCATAATCACTCTCAAACATCTGACGGATGTACTGATTGACCGCTGATACCGAATAAACCTCCTTCATCATCCCTGTGCCTCATTACGCAAGCTTTGCAAGCACGCCGTTGACAAATCTTGCCGACTCATCGCTGCCGTAGCGCTTTGCAAGCTCAACAGCCTCGTTAATGGCAACACCTGTAGGCACTGTCTCATCCTCTGTCATCTCATAGAGGGCGATTCTTATAAGAATCAAATCTGCCTTTGCCATACGTTCTGTCTTCCAGCCTGTCGCCACTGAATTAATCTTTTCATCGAGCACCGCCCGCCTTTCAAAAATCCTGCTGCACTTATCGTGAATATAAGCGACTTCTTTTTCCGACGGTTCTAAAAGCGCGCCTGTATAAAGCTCTGCCTGCTCCTCAAATTCTTCTGCCGGATGAAACTCCATGCAAAATAATAGTCGTAATACGTGCTCTCTTAATTCTCTTATTCTCATTCACTTTCTCCTTATGTATTATCGTATTTGGAATGTTATAACAAAAAGGCTGTCTAACAATGAGAAAGACAGCCATTCATTCAACAAGCAATTACTATTTATCATTGTCAAGGTCCACATCTGCTATTCGAATATTTATCTCAGATACTGCAAGTCCGGTCATCGTCTCAATGGCACTTTTTACCTTTTCCTGAACAGCCTTTGAAACATCAGGAATACTGTAACCGTAAGCAATATTAATTGTCAGGTCAACCTGCACATTTTCAGGTGTCACTGTCACTCTCACGCCTTTTGAAAGGTTTTTCATGCCAAGCTTTCCGACAAGCTCATTTGTAATATTGCCTGCCATTGATGAAACGCCCTTAACCTCGGTAGCTGCAAGTCCGGCAATGATGGCAACGACTTCGTCGGCAATCTTTACTGTGCCAAGTGTATGTCCGCCTTCTGCCGCATAGCTGCCTGTATTTTCCTGTTCCTTTGCCATATACATAACCTCCATATTTTCTCTGACACTGTCAATCATTATGACTATTATATCAAATCTATGTCCTTTTGAAAAGAAATTATTCCAAAATAATAGAGATTATTCATTTAAAGTTGTAATTACAATGCTCTCAGCCCCGACACCGGCCTTCCGTTTGACAATATCTTCAATCTGCGTCCGCTGTGTATCGTCCAGTGATTCAAGACAAATAACAACATCCACACCATCCTCTGTAATTGAGACAACAGAATTTTTAAATCCCTTCGCCTCAAGAAGTGTCTCCGCCGCCTGTTCCTTCTCAGCAGTCTCGGCAAGCGCTTTTAAGCTGTCGGCCGCCTCTGCCTTCACAGCCGCATCACCGGCGCTGTCATTAATAATCTCCATAAGCATTTCCTTATTTTGTGAGCGCACCTGCTCCCTGTTGAGCTTTGCCGCCGCAGAAAATCCTTTTGCCGCCTGAGAGCTTGTAAGGACAGCCTCGCCGATACTTCCGACGTCATCAATATTTTCCGTCTCACCATTCTCAGCCCCTGCACTATCCGCGTTTTCTGCACTTTCTGTGCCGTCCCCGCCTTCTGCCGCCGCATCAACGATAGCCATATCCTCCTCCGGCGCCACATCGACATCAACAAGCATATCCTCACCATTCTCAGCCTGCGCCGTCTGGTTTTCCGGCGACGTCACCGATTCATCCGCCGTAAAATTCAAATAGCCCGCAACAACA
The DNA here is from genome assembly GCA_900557175.1 of uncultured Eubacteriales bacterium. GTDB lineage: Bacteria > Bacillota > Clostridia > Lachnospirales > Lachnospiraceae > Scybalocola_A. The sequence continues at coordinate 3,833 of USSL01000119.1, read as the reverse complement.
ATCATTATAACCAGCGACGTAATAATCACTTGGTTTTTCTTAATGATTCTTTTCAAATCGCTTCCCTCCTGATTCAAATTCATTTTACTACTTCATACTATGTGCCGCGCCGGAAAGCTATGCCTTGCTATTTCATTTTTACGACCTTTATTTTATGCACCGGCACATCAAAAAGCGCCTGGACTGTATGGATAATTTCCGTCTCGACCTCCACTGTGCCGGCGCCTTTGGCTGCAACGGCAATCCCCTCAATCTCCGGCTCCAGCGACTTAACAACATAAGGCATGGCTGTGCCCGATGTATAATCTGTCACCGATACTTCACTGCGCGTATTATTTTTAACCGACCGGCGGCCGCCGTTTGTATCTTCCTCCTCTGTAACATCTGCCTCCTCCGTCACATCTTTTTCCACAACAAGCTCTCTTGAAGCGCTCGCCGTAATCATCACATAAACCGCACCGACGCCGTCAATTTCCGACAAAACCGCCGCCAGCCGCTCCTCCTGTCTGTCAATATAAGCTTCAAGACTTTCACCCTCCCCCGCCATCTGTCCGGTACTTTCTTTGGCGGCGCCGGATTTATCTTCTGACATCCCCGCCGGCGTTTTTTCTGATGCCGGCCATAAAATCACAAGAATTAAAAGCCCTGTACCGGCGGCTGCCAAAAACTTCTGCTTTTTTGTCAGCTCAATTTTTGATTTCAAGCCTTCACCTCCCAACGCTAATCCATGCTTATTGTAACTGCCGAAACATCTGTACACAAATAATCAGCAATTTTTTCCTGCATATCAGCAATATCACCGACATACTCAGCCGGCACAAAACTTCCGCCCTCCGCCGCGCCTATAACAACAGGCGCAACCGTACCGGAGTCTCTTTTTTCATCATTGACAAACGCTGTCGCTGACACAGAAAGTACCTTCCCAAAATTTTTACTGTCCACATCCCCATCAATCTCAACAGACACATTTTTAAGTACAATCGGACCATTCAAAAAAAGCGCCGTCACCTCGTTTTCGAGCTGTTTTTTGTAATTTTCTGTCACATATTGAAGGCGTCCCTGCTCGGCCGCATACATTTCTTCGGGATAGGCGAGCGTCTCAATCTCCGTCTTTAACGTTTCCAAATTTAAAAAATACGAAAGCTTGATGTCTGCACCAAATATTTTCAAAACCGGCGTCATAACAACAACAATCAGTATAAGTCCCGCGGCAACGCGCATATACTTTTTATAATCTGAATCCGGAAATAACTGATAAATGAGAGAAATCAAAAAAAGACAAATGACAATATTTCTAAGCCACTCATAAAATGCCTCCATAAAAGCCTCCATACATATCACACGCCTAAATTTGATGCCGACGTCATCATTGCCAGTGATAGAACAAAAAGCAAAATCACCGTTCCCGCTGTTTTAAGCAGCAAAAAAATCCCCTCTCCGGCAGCGTGGACACATTCTGTCAGCCGCGCATCAGAAACCGGTTGTATGACCGCCTCCACAAGCTTATACATCAAAGCGATAACCAAAAGCTTTATAAGAGGCACAGCGCAGACAATAATAATGACAATAACCCCGGCGCCGCCGACTGCATTCTTCAAAAGAACACCCGAACCAACCGCCGCCTTTGCCGCCATACCAAATGTGTTGCCCAGTCCCGGAATTGCCCCGGCTGCTTTTGCAAGCACGCCGTTTTTTACAGAATCAAAAGCCGGAAGCACCATACTCTGAATCATATTAATGCCAAGTGTCACTGCAAGAATTGTTTTCATCACCCATCCGCAGGAAAGGTGCAAAAGTTCTGCCATTCTCGACAAATAATCTTCTTTCGTCATGCTGTTGACGATGGCAAGTACAACATACACCCGAATAAAATTCATAATAAATCCGGTCAGAACCCAGTCTGCCGCCACAACACCGATCATCATCACTTCATAAAATGCACCGCTTGTCGTTAGCCCCGACGAAAAAGTCAGTGCCATACAAAAGGCCGGAATAATCGCTTTCATCAAATTGATAAGATTTGACACAACTTCACCGGCAATCGAAGAAGCCGTCAGAAAAGATGTCATCAGCAGCGAAAAAACAACCATATAGGTCAGATAAAAACCGCTCTCTGCCACATACCGTCCGGCAAAGGCCACTGAAAAATTTGTAAATATAGCGCCTAAAATAGAAATACCGATCATCTGCCCCATAATTCTGCGATTTTGCCTGAGTTCGCCAAAAATTTTATCCGCCGCGTAAGCTGCCGCTGTCTTTAAAGAACCGCCGAAATCTCCGGCAAGAAGCTTGTCTTTAATTTCCGTAAAACTTATATCACCGCTCGTTGTCATTTCAGAAAGTGCCGCTTCAATCGCCTCATAATCGCCGTTATCTTCCGGCATTCCGGCCATATCTTCATGCTCACCGGCCGCAGCTTCCGGCAATCCGGCCACGGCTTCATGCTCACTTGCGGCAAATGCCCGGCCCTCCGCCGCCGGAAATATAAAAATTACAAAAAGCGCCATCACCGCAGCGCAAAAATGCTTCATTTTAAAAAGCTGTTAATTGTATCTAACAGCGCCGTAATAACAGGCATACTAAGCACAAGTATCGTCAGTCTGCCCGCCATTTCAATTTGTGATGCAACCGAGCTGCAGCCGCTGTCCCTGCAAAGGCTTGATGAAAATTCACATATATAGGCAATGCCGGCCGCCTTAATTAAAAGACGTATATATTTTGAATCCACGCTCATTAAAGCCGCTGCCTTTTCAATCCCCTGGACGACAACGGCCACTTTCGTCAGCGCAAAACCGAAAATAATAAAACCTGCCGCAAGTCCGATATAAATGCCGTATTCCGCGCGCACCTGCTTAAACTGCAGGGCAAGAAGCACCGCTCCAATACCCATTGCCGCCACTTTCACCATTTCCATATCACCGCCGCCTTTCTAAAGGGCAAAAAGCCGTCTTATTGTTTCAAACAGCTCATAAATATACGGAACAATCCACAGGAGTACAAGCACGAGCCCTGCAAGACTGATTAAAAAAGCATGCTCGTCCCTCCCCGAATGTTTAAGTACCTGGCAAAGCACCGAGACCAATATGCCTACGGCAGCAATTTTAAAAATCAAACTGACTGTCAGCGAAAATCCCTCCCCTGCCAATGCTTATTTACACAAGCAATATTACCGATAAAAACCCTGAAAACAAACCAAGGCACTGATAAAGTCTTTTCTTTGCCGGTACATTTTTTTCCAGCCGTTGAATAGACATGCGGAAATTTTCCATGCAAAGCCCGACAGCACCCACCTGTGTCTGCCGGTCACCATACCCTAAATTATCCCCGATTTCTTTAATAAGACGCATATCCTCCGCCTTTAACGGGCTGTCCTCAAAACAGATCTGCGCCTGAGTACGCCATACTTTTGCCAGAGAATCGCCGCTCTGTAAATAAAGCTGGGCGGCAACACCGTCTAAAAATGTTTTCACAGCCCCTTCCGTGCGTCCCCCGATACGGCTGACAGCCTCCGGCACCGGAAGCGCCGTATACTTGATTTCACTGCCAAGAAGCATCACCATATGGTAAAGCTCCTTCAGCAATCTCAGACGCTGCGTCAGGCGCATACTCTCATAAAAACCAAAGCCTGCCATACTTCCTATCACAAGAAGCGATGCTAAAAGCTTAATGAAAAAATAAATTTGTTCCAAACTCATTATAAACAGCCTCTATATTTCCGATTTTACCGCAGTTATTTAACACAATATACCGTTCAAAAATTTTGATAGGTGATCTTATGGAGATTCGGACCATTGCGACCTTTGTGCGGATTGCAGAGCTGAAAAGCTTCTCCC
>USSL01000118.1 GCA_900557175.1 uncultured Eubacteriales bacterium | reverse complement strand
GGAAGCCCAGTCCTTTATTTTCAATGCGCCGTGGTACGCCATATGGCCGGGCGTTGTGATTATCTTGATTATTTTAGGCTTCTCCATGATCAGCGAGGGCTTAAGACAGCTTAAAAAGTAGGGAGGGCGTATGGACAATTTACTTGAAGTTAAAAATCTGTCGCTCAGTTTTTTTGAAAACGGCAGTGAACAGAAAATTTTAAATCATATCAGCTTTAGTATTGGCAAAAAAGAAATTGTTGGTATTGTCGGCGAGTCCGGCTCCGGAAAATCAATGACTGCGCTTTCAACGATGCGGCTTTTATCGGAAAATGCGGTGATTACCGGCGGTGAGATTTTATTTGAGGGCAGAGATTTGCTGAAGCTTTCCAGCCGTGAGATGGAAGCGATACGCGGCAAGGATATTTCTATGGTATTTCAGGAGCCGATGACATCATTAAATCCGGTTATGAAAATCGGCTGTCAGGTGGAAGAAAGCCTGAAGCTGCACACAAAGCTTGGGAAAAGTGAGATTGAGGCGAAGGTGCTTGAAACGCTTGAGAGTGTCGGGCTTCCTGATGTAAAAAAGCTTTATCATAAATATCCGTATGAGCTTTCCGGCGGTATGCGCCAGCGTGTCATGATTGCGATGGCGGCCATATGCAGCCCGAAGCTTTTCATTGCCGACGAGGCGACGACAGCACTTGACGTGACAGTGCAGAAGCAGATTTTAAAGCTGATTAAAAATTTCCATGAGGCGACAGGCACATCGGTGCTTATGATTTCCCATGATTTGAATGTGATTAAGTCTGTCTGTGACCGGGTGATTGTCATGTATAAGGGCAATATTGTAGAAACCGGCGATGCCGCTCAGGTGCTCGCGCATCCGAAGCATGAATATACAAAGACACTTGTCGCTTCGATTCCTGATAATCAAAAGCCGGGCAACAGCCAAAAGCCTGTGCTTAAGGCGGAAAATATAAAGCTGTCCTTTAAAGAACAATCCGCCTCTGTTTATCAGAAAAAGCGTGAAAAGGAAGTGTTAAAAGGCGTCAGTTTTGAAGTTTACGACGGTGAGATTCTTGGTGTTGTCGGAGAATCCGGCTGCGGTAAATCCACACTGGCAAGAGTCATCACAGGACTTTATAAGCATTATGAAGGCAATTTAGAACTTCAGTGCGGCAAGCCGCAAATGGTTTTTCAGGATCCGTTTGGCTCTCTGAATCCTTCAAGGCGTCTGGGCTGGATATTGGAAGAACCGCTGAAGCTGCGCGGTATGAAGGATAAGAAAGAGCGCTGCCGTCTTGTTGATGAGATGCTTATTGAAATCGGGCTTGATCCGTCTTATAAAAAGCGGTATGCGAAAGAACTTTCCGGCGGCCAGCGCCAGCGCATCAGCATTGGTCTTGCCCTTCTGACGGGCAGCAGCTTTATTGTGGCCGACGAGCCTGTATCTGCGCTCGATGTCACTGTGCAGGGGCAGATATTAAAGCTTTTATTAAAAGAACATGAGGAAAAGAATTTGACGATGATGTTCATATCCCATGATTTAGAAGTTGTCCGCCACGTATGTACGCGGGTGATTGTCATGTACAAAGGTGAAATTGTCGAAATGGCCGACAGCGAACAAATCTATACAAATCCGCAGCACCCATATACGAAAAAACTGCTTGCAGCGGCGCTTGTGTGATTGGTTTTGCGGCGAAAGCCAGATGATAGGAGAAATTTTATGCGAAATATACGTTTAACAATAGAATATGATGGCAGCCGTTACGACGGCTGGCAGAGACTTGGAAAAAACAGCGGTCAGACAACCATTCAGGGGAAGCTTGAAGAAGTGCTTACAAAAATGACTGGCGAGCCGATAGAGCTGATTGGCTCAGGGCGTACAGATGCCGGCGTCCACGCTTATGCCCAGGTTGCCAATTTCCACACGAATACGGCTATGAAATGCTACGAAATCAAGCATTACTTAAACCGTTATCTGCCAAGAGATATTGCGGTGTTTGACGTGAAGGAAGTGGATGAGCGTTTTCACAGCCGTCTGAATGTCAAATCTAAAACCTATGTTTACAGAATTGCCATCGGTGAGGTGCCGAGCGTTTTTGACAGAAAATATACGTACTACTGTTTTGACAGACTTGATGTGGCGGCAATGGAAAAGGCGGCATCATATCTTGTCGGACGTCATGATTTTAAGGCATTTTCTTCGATTAAGAAAACAAATAAATCGACAGTCCGCGAGATTTACAGTATTGATATTGAAAAGGACAGTCAGGAGATTAAGATTTTTGTTCACGGCAGCGGCTTTTTATATAATATGGTGCGTATCATTGCAGGGACGCTCATGGAAGTCGGCAAGGGTGAACGCCGTCCGGAGGATATGCGCCGCATTCTAAGCAGCCTTGACAGAGAGCAGGCAGGTCCTACGGCGGCAGCACAGGGATTATTTTTGCAGGAAGTTGAGTATTAATGAAAAATCATATGGAGATGGCCTGCCTCGGAATGTTAATTCGAAAGCGGCGGATTGAAAAAAATTATTCGCTGGAAGGCTTAAGCAGAGGGATATGCGCCCTGTCCTATTTGAGTAAAATTGAAAAAGGGACAGTTGTTCCGGCAGATGATATTTTAGAACAGCTTTTTCATGCGCTTGATATGCATTATGAACAGGATGAAGCTTTTTTGGAAGAAGTTAAAGAAAAGCTTGAGGTCTATTATAACGGGCGGTTGGAAATGGTTTATGAAAATGAAGCTGCTTGCTGGCTGAAAGCCAATCAGGCACGGGCAAAGAACAGCCGCTTTTATTTAGACATGGCATTGTTTGAACTTTTTGAAATGATGCGCAGTGAGGATAATGAACACAATGACTTTAGCCGCTATTTGCGTTCGGATGATGCGCTTAGTCATTTTTATGAACAGGCAGAGGCACTTGAGAAGCTTCGGTGCTATATGTCGGATGAGCAAAAGTTCTGGCTTTATGATTTAAAATGGCACAGCAGCGACAGACATGAAGATGCGCTTGAGTATGCCAAAAAGATGTGCGCTTTAAAGGATGTGAGCTATGCGCGCCGTGTATTAACGCTTTCTTATAGTGATACCGGACAGATGCTGCGCGCTCTTGAGGAAGGCAATAAGTGTTATGAAATGGCATGTGATGAGGGCAATGTGTGGATGATGGCGGAAATCAGCGTGTTGATTGGCAATGTTTATTCTAACAGGGGTGAGCTGGCGCTGATGGCAAAGTATTATGACCGGGCGCTTAAAATCAGCCGGTTTATCGAGTATGATAAGAATGTTATTTATTATAATACTGGCGCTACATATATTCAGTATGGACAGTATGCACAAGGCATTCAAAATCTTTTGAAAATAAAGATAGAAAAAACATATGATGTTCATTATTTTATGTATTGTCATAAGCTGATGATTGCCTATGGTGAGCTTGGCAATGATGTACAGTGCAGGTACTATCTTCAGGAAGCAGGGAAAGTACCTGAAAAGCTTTTGTCTGACAGTATGAAAAAGATGTGCCGGATGCTTGAACTGCGGTATTTTGAAGATTATGCTCATTTGCCGGAATATGAGTGTCTGCTTAAAGATATTTATGAAAATATACAGCAGGAATTTAGTTACGGCTATAAGCTGTTTCATCGCAGATTTCTTGTAGAGCTTTATAAAAAGCAGCGGCGTTATAAGGAAGCGCTTCTGATTATGGAGGAAGACAGCGATGAGAACGGAGATGAATAAAGAAATTTCTGAATTTTCATAAAAACAGAACTTAAAGAGGTGTAAAGCCTCTTTTTTTTATAGAATTTTCTCAAATATAGACGGTTTTCAGCGAATGATCAAAATGCTAAAATAAGTATAGAAAATATTAAGGGAGGGAGAGGTGTTAGTGCACCTCCGTAAAAAGAAGTTATGGACAAAATAAGGAAAAACGGTCTTTGGACGAGGAATTTTACAATTATTATTATCGGAACGATTATCAGTGCTGTCGGAGATATGGCGCTTGATTTTGCGATGAGTCTTTCAGTTTTTGATGAAACATCCTCAACATGGCTTTCCGGTGTTTTTGCCGCTGTATCACTTATCCCGTCGATTGTCATACCGGTGCTTGCAGCGCCGCTTGTTGACCGGTGCAGCAGAAAACGTATGATTGTACTTATGGACAGCATTAACAGTATTTTATTTTTAATATTTTTTGTATTTATGCATTACCGGGGATTTAATTACAATGCCTATATTATCTTTCAGCTTGCAACAGGCTGTGCAGGAAGCTTTTACTATCTTGCTTACAGTGCCCTGTATCCGCTGCTTATACCGAAAGGGTATACACAAAAAGGCTATGCTGTTTCGGGCATGGTTTATCCGATGGTAACAGCAATTATGGCACCGTGCTCGGCGATTATTTATTCGGCGCTTGGGCTGGAACTGATTGTTCTAGCAGAAGCGCTGCTTCTGGGGACAGCGGCATTTTTTGAATCAAGAATATCCATCAGCGGTAAGCCGATATCCGTGGAAAATCATAACAGTGCACCACAGGACAATACAAAAGCTGCATCGGGCACAGGGCGGCAAGGCATTGGCAGAGATAACCTTTGGGTGGCTGTATGCCGTTCGGTTTCTGGATATATAAAAGAAATTGGTGAAGGCTTTTCTTATATGAAGCGTGAGCGGGGGCTTCGAAAGCTGTATATTTATATGGCAGGAACAAATGCTGCCTCAATTGGTAACAGTCTTATGGTCAGAGCTTATTTTCAGACAGCACCTGTGCTGACAACGGCGATGTATTCGTTTTTGACAACAGCAGAGATGGCAGGACGTATTTTAGGCGGTATCACACACTATTTTATTGAAATACCGGAGAATAAGAAATATAAGGCGGCCCGACTTGTTTATATCGTTTATGAAATCGGTGACGGTGTCATGCTTTTTCTTGCCTATCCGCTGATGCTCGTTGTCCGGTTCATCGCTGGTTTCTTAGGTGTTAACAGCGCGGCGCTTCGTGAGGCGGCGGTCAGCCGGTATCTTCCAAATCATATGCGTGCCCGCGTCAATGCTGTCAATAACACGATGATGCAGGCTGCGATGCTTATTGTCAATGTGATTGTAGGTGCGCTGGGAGAAATTGTAGATTACAGATATGTGGCTGCAATACTTTCATCTGTCTCACTTGCCGCCATCTATTTCCTGATTATCAGAGGAAGAAAGGACGTAGAAAAAGTCTTCTCGGTGCATTTAGATGACGTGGGGGCGGAGTGAGACTTCTGAATGGAAATTGAACAACATCGCAGATTTTTGCTGGTGGGGAGGGATATAATTAAATCAACAGAGATATGCTAATAGAGACAATTTAATGTAATGGAAGGAGATTTTATGCGGAAGCTAAGTGTTAAAAAATCATGGAAGTGGCTGTTGATTGTACTGGTCGTTTGTGTTGTGATAGGTGTCATCATGTTTAAGCCGCGAAAAACATTGATACTATCTGAAAATGATATTCATATAACTGCTCAATTTTATGAAGTTATGGGAGATGATGAGAAAACAGCACAGGAAAATGCTTATAGTGCAATGAAAAAGCGGGAAGCCCTTTATAAAGAAGCAATTTCAAACGGTTATACGGTAACAGACGAAGAAATAAAAGATTATGTGGAAAATTTAAAAAAATTGTTTGATGAAGCGTCAAATAAAGATGATATTATGAAGCTTATGAGTGTATTCCAATCAGAAGATGAATATTGGGAATATCAGATGATATCCGTCAAAAAAGACCTTCCAATACAGAAACTTACCGAAGCATTGAGCGAACAATATAATCGGGAAGCTTTGGAAAAAGAACCTGAAAAAACATGGAACGAATATATTGATGCTTATACGCAAAAACTTGTTGAAAAATATAATTTTAAAGTTGAAAAGTAAACTGCATATCACTATCTGTTCTTTTGGAGATTTCTGCACAAGACATCCGTCTTTTATTTTCTAACAGTCGTATAGCATATGGAAACTTCTGTCTTATATATCTGCGCAGGGGCGGCATATCATTTTGCAGTGACGATAGCAAGCATTTC
>USSL01000117.1 GCA_900557175.1 uncultured Eubacteriales bacterium | reverse complement strand
AGCGGCATTCTTCACCCACTGTTGTTTTCATATTCGTCAAAATGCGTCCGTACAAAAAAAAGCCGGTGACTGCAAAGCTTAAAACAACAGATACAATGATTAAAACACTGGCATTTGAAAATATTTTCTTTTTCATGACATCGTCTCCACATGGTTAAATTTTGTAGCCGACACCCCGCACCGTTTCTATGAGTTCGCCGCATGTGCCAAGCTTCTGACGAAGTGTCCTGATATGCACATCGACCGTGCGTGTCTCGCCGTCAAAATCGTAGCCCCACACGCCGGTCAGAAGCTTATCTCTCGTCATGACAATGCCTTTATTTTCAAGGAGAAACTTAAGCAGCTCAAATTCCTTCAGCGTAAGTTCTACTTCCCGCGCGCCGTCAAATACCTGATGCTTGTTGACATAAAGCTTTAAATCGCCGCTCTCATACATTTCCTGCGCGCCCGACGGCTTTTGACTGCGCCTTAAAATTGCTCTGACGCGCGCCAAAAATTCCATCATGCCAAAGGGCTTTGTAATATAATCATCTGCACCGCCGTCAAGGCCGAGAATCTTGTCATACTCTGAGCCTCTGGCCGTCACCATCATCACAGGAATATCCTTTGTCGCCTTATTTTTCCGAAGCTTTTCCAAAATTGAAAGACCATCCTCGCCCGGAAGCATAATGTCCAGTAAAATAAGCTCAGGCTTTTCCTCCTCAAGTGCCGGATAAAAAGCTTTCGCATCTTTAAATCCCTTTGCCTGATAGCCGCTGGATTCCAGTGTATACACAATAAGCTCTCGAATATTTCTCTCGTCCTCTACGCAATAAATCATTACTCAGCCTCTTTTCTATGTTCTCCTGTAATGGCAAACTCAACCCATTCTGCAATATTCGTTGCATGGTCGCCGATTCTTTCATAATATTTCGCAATCATAAGAATGTCAAGCGTTCTTTCCCTGTTTTGTGCATCATCCGCCATTTCTGCCGCCAGCTGGTGCTTAATTTCAAGAAAAAGCGCATCTACGAAATCATCATCATTAATCACCTTTCTTGCAATCTCCAAATCCTGCTTAACAAAAGAATCAATACTTTCTGTCACCATCCGCATCGTTGCCTTTGCCATATCGCCAAGCTTTGTTGCCGCTGCCGCTGTCTTAAGATTTTTTGACGTTTTTACAATATCGGCAATATCGGCTGCCTGGTCGCCGATTCTTTCCATATCTGTAATCATCTTCAGCGCCGCCGATACCTGTCTTAAATCACTTGCTACCGGCTGCTGGTGTAAAAGAAGCTTCAGGCAGCTTGATTCAATCTCTCTTTCCTTTAAATCAATCACAGAATCCTTCTCAATAATTTCGGCTGCCGCCTGTTTGTCTTCACTCAAAATAACTTTGTATGTGCGCTCGATCACCTGTTCACAGAGGGCACCCATTTCAATGAGCATCACATGGAGCGCCTCAAGCTGTTTCTGAAATAATTCTCTCATATCAACCAAACCTTCCTGAAATATAGTCTTCTGTCCGCTTATCCTTAGGCATTGAGAAAATGCCGTCTGTATCGCCATACTCCACAACTTCACCTAAAAGGAAAAAGGCCGTTTTATCTGAAATACGGGCTGCCTGCTGCATATTGTGCGTCACCATAATAATTGTATAATCTTTTTTAAGTTCAAGCGCCAGATCCTCGATTTTTGATGTTGAGATTGGATCTAAGGCCGACGTCGGCTCATCCATTAAAATCACCTTAGGCTGTACAGCCAATGTACGCGCAATGCACAGACGCTGCTGCTGTCCGCCGGATAAACCGAGGGCACTCTTATGCAGCCTGTCCTTAAGTTCGTCCCATATCGCCGCCTGCTTTAAGCTGCGCTCAACGATTTCATCAAGCTGGGCTTTCTTTTTAATACCAAAAATTCTAGGTCCGTAAGCGACATTGTCATAAACGCTTTTCGGAAACGGATTTGGCTGCTGAAATACCATGCCAACTTCATGTCTTAAGGAAATCGCATCCATATCCTTATAAATATCCGCGCCATCCATAAGAATCCTGCCGTCAATTTTTACATTTTCAACCAAATCATTCATACGGTTGATTGTCTTTAAAAATGTGGATTTACCGCAGCCGGACGGACCGATGAATGCTGTAATCTCATTTTTTTCAATATTCATATTAATATTTTTTAAGGCATGAAAATCTCCGTAATGTAAATTCAGATTTTCAACGCAAAATTTTGCCTTTTTGCTCATAATTTTTCTCCTTTACATCTGCCGGTCTATTTTTCATCACCTGCAGTTTTCTTTGCAAGTCGCCGGCTCCATACATTTGCACCGATACTAAATGCCAATACTAAAAGCATTAATACAGCGGACGCTAAATTTGCCAGCGCTCTGTCCTGTCCGTTTGTCTGCAGATTCCATATCTGAATGGACAGCGTCTCCGCCGGCCTGAAAATATTCAGCGGACATGTCGGCGATGATAAATCCCAGTTGCCCCAACGCAGGCTTGAACCTGAGCCTGTCGTATACAAAAGTACCGCAGCCTCGCCGAAGCCTCTGCCGGCTGCCAGAATAATACCGGTCATAATTCTCGGTACGCATGCCGGAAGCAGTACATGAAAAATTGTCTGCCACTTTGTCGCGCCAAGCCCTAAGCTCGCCTGCGTATAACCTGCCGGAAGTCCTTTAATGGCGTCCTCTGTCGTTGTCGTAATTAACGGAAGTGTCAGAATTGACACAGACAAAGCGCCTGCCAAAAGGCTTTTGCCCAACCCCATCATGACAAGAAAGACAAGATAACCGAACAGGCCGACAACAATCGACGGCAGTGACGAAAGCGTCTCAATGCATATGCGCAGGAACTTCGTCATAAAGCCCTGTTTTGCGTACATTGCAAGATAAATACCTGCAAAAATACCAATCGGCGCAGAAACAACAAGAGAAATAAAAACAAGATAAATTGTATTAAACAACTGGTTTCCGATACTTCCCTTTCGTGCAAACGCAAACATTTCCGGTGTTGCGCCGGCAAAGCCGCCGATAATGACCTTGCCTGCAAAGGCGGCTAAAAGAACGAAAAAGAATACGGCAATGGCATAAAAAATCACGGTCATGACTTTATCAATATTTCTCGCCCGTCTGATTCTCTGATTCATTTTTCACTGCCTCCCTTCTCTCCGGCTTTTTTATTTGAAAAATAATGAATTAATGAAATAAACACAAGTGAAATGATAAACAGCAGCACTGCCATTGTCCAAAGCGCCGACTTCATCTCGCCGTCCTCCATGGCATTGCCCATCTGAGCCGCAATCTCTGTCGTCAATGTCTTTGTCTGTGAAAAAATTCCCGAAGGCATTGCGGTTGTCTGTCCAATGACCATTGCAACGGCAAGCGCTTCGCCAAAGGCTCTTGCAAGCCCAAGGATAATACCCGAAATAATACCAGGCCCTGCCGCCGGGATTACAACTTTATAAATTGTCTGCCATCTTGTCGAACCAAGACCATAGGCTGCCCTTTTATAATCTTCCGATACCGAACGGATCGCATCAGCCGAAACCGTTGTAATTGTCGGAAAAATCATCACTGCAAGCACAATACCTGCCGCAAGCACCGAATGTCCGACCTGCCTGTCAAATACTGTTTTTATAAAAGGAATAAGCACCGTCAGGCCAACCCAGCCGTAAACAACCGACGGAATACCCGCAAAAATTTCAACAACAGGCTTATAAAAACGTTCGCCGAATTTTTTTGATATCTCTGTCATAAAAATTGCCGAACCAAGTGCGAACGGCGTCGCAATCGCAAGTGCAAGTCCGCACACTGCCAGTGAGCCCGAAATAAAAATCAGAGCGCCTGCTGCACCGCCGCCATCGGCATTATCTGCCGGATTCCACTCGGCAGAGCCTAAAAATTCCCATAATGTATGTCCGAATTTTAAGAATGTATCAGAACCTTTATAGACAAGAAAAGCGCCGATAATAATCGTCAGTGCGATGACAAATATACCGCAGGCTGTCGCAAGCGCCCTGAAGCCATACTCCTTTCCAAACATTCCTTTAACCTTTTTCATCGTCTTAAGCCTCCTTAAAGCGCAAAAAAAGGCAGGTTCAATGAATTTCATGAGCCCGCCCTTTTACCGGATTTTTATCAGTGCTCAGTCACTGTCATTTTTGAGGAAACACCGTAACCGAGGCTTTCCATCTGTGCACCGTACTCGTCAGACATAATGTAATTAAGGAAAGCGCCTGTCACTTCATCCGGCTCACCCTTTGTGTACATATGCTCATATGTCCATACAGGATATGTGCCATTGTATGTATTTTCAAGTGTCGGCTCTATACCGTCGATTGCCAGTGTTGAAACACCTGCATCACCTGTCAGATAAGAAAGTGCTACATAACCAATCGCCCCCTTTGTATCTTTGACATTCTGTAAAAGTACGCCGGAATCATCTGTTTCCATTGAAGCGTTTGAAGCTTCTTCCTGTCCGTCTAAAGCATATTTCTGGAATGTCGCTCTTGTTCCCGAAGATGTCGGGCGTGTCACTAACACGATTTCTTCATCCGGACCGCCAACCTCTTTCCAGTTTGTTGTCTTACCTGTAAAAATATCAATGAGCTGCTGTTTTGTAAGGCTTGTCACACCGGCATCTGTCACATCAGGATTTACAATCGGCGCCATTGTCACAACGCATACCTTATGGTCTACAAGCTCTGCCGCCTGTGTCTCATCAAGCTTTTCAGAAGCTTCAACATCTGAATTACCAATCGTTACTGTACCCTCAGATACCTGCTTTAAGCCTTCGCCTGAACCGCCTGCATCAATTGTAATCAATACATCCGGATATTTTTCAAGAAATACATCGGCCGCATCATCGACAAGCGGCTTCAATGCAGAGGAACCTGCTGCTGTAATTGAACCTGTAAGACTTTCCTGTGTATCTGCGTCAGAAGACGCTTCTGTTCCTGCCTGTGTATTTACCTCTGAATTTGTATCACTCTTTGTCTCTGTACTGCTGCTGCCGCATCCTGCGAACATCATGGCTGCCATTGCTGCTGTTAAAACAATTGCTGCTGCTTTTTTCATTGTCTTATTTCTCCTTTTTTTCTCTCAATCAATTTCTTATTACGTGTATCATGTTATCATCCGTTTGTAAAAACCAAAAGGGCGGCAATGTTAAATGATTGTAAATCGGATTTTGCAATGTAAACTATAAGAAGCATTCTGCATTATCCAATCCCAGCGGCGAAGGCTGCCACGAATTTTTGGTGACACGCTGCGTTTTCTGCTCGTCCCGCACATTGATCGACACCATTCGCGCAAATATAAAGCATACGCGCTCGGTGGTGTCATTAGTGCAGTCCTCGCAACGCAAACGCACGCTATCGTCACTGCAAGATTGTGACAGCCTTCGCCGCCGAATCGCAAAAGACAGACTGCTTCTGCAACTCTATGTACGCTCTCGGCTTATTGCATACAGAATAGTATGTACTCATATCAATTTCATAACTAGCGGCAGGATAGCAAAATGCTTTTGCAGTGACAATAGCAGAGTTTCCGTAATGAGAGTTGCGCTAGCGTCGGCACAAAGCGCTGCAGCGAAGCATTTGCGCGGCTGCCGACAATAAGCGCGCGGCTCGAATAGGAAACGTCAGCGTGTCACCAAAAAGCATTTTGCTATCCTGCCGCACAACAATATAAAATTGTATAAAAGCAGCACTGTTTTCTGTAATGCAAAAAGGCCCCCCGCATTTGCGGGGAGCCCGAAAGTTTCACTATGCACATCTGTGCGTTTATTTATATCTATGGTTGTAGATAAACAGCTCTGTCAAAAGGCCGACAAGGCCGACAAGCTGCATCGCAAGCCCTGTACCACTAATATTTTTCTGTCCGATAATAACGAGGGCAAGACATACAACAAATACAACCGCCATAATAATATTTCTTACTGCACTGTTCATATGCTTTCCTCCTTAACCCTTCAGACCGCCGGCTGTCATACCCTGTGTCAGCTGCTTCTGTACAAGAATATACAAAATCAATGTCGGCAGCATAACGATAACAAGACCGGCATACATGATACCATAGTTTGTCGCTGTTTTCTGAACAGCCATGACATT
>USSL01000116.1 GCA_900557175.1 uncultured Eubacteriales bacterium | reverse complement strand
TACAGTATTTTTGCCGCCATGACAATGATTGTCATCGGCCCTGTATTTTATCTGAGATTCGGCTACAGCATCCTTGTTGTCAACCTTATTCTTCTGATTGGCATTGATTTTTACAGTCTGTATCTGTATTACAGTTTTTATGAAAATCAAAAAATGCGGCAGAAGCTTGCACTTTTGGAACAGCAAAACAAACTCCGGTATGATTATTACGAAACACTTGACAGACGGCTTTCAGAGTCAAGAAAAGTTATTCATGACATAAGAAATCATTTAACGGCTATTAAACAGCTTTATATGTCCGGCGATTTGGATAAGGGCGAACATTATGTCAGCGATGTTCACACCATGCTTGACAGCCTCGGACTTCAATATTACACGACCAACCATATGCTGAATATGATTTTAAACGATAAGCTGAATAAAGCCTCAAAATACGGCATCAGCGCCGATGTCACCTGTTACAGACTTTCGGTTGACTTTATAAGTGATTTGGATATTACAACAATATTTTCAAACCTTTTGGATAATGCCGTCCGGGCAGCCAAAGAAGCCGGCGGCGGCTGTATTGAATTTAAGTGCAGGGATTTCAATGATATGCAGTTTATTTATATTAAAAATCCGGTCAATGAAAGCCCGCCGTCAAAAAATACACAAGAAACCGACCGTCACGGTCTTGGTCTTGATAATGTGCGGCGGACGCTGAAAAAATATCACGGAACATTAGAGGTTGAAACAAAAAACGGGATTTTTACAGCCAGCCTGATGCTTCCGATGCCGGTGAAAGAAGGTGCTCTATGATTTATTTCATTGCCGGTATGGCCGCTTTTGGCATTTCCCAGCTTTTTTTGCGTATACCGCTTTTAAATTATATGCAGCATACAACGCCTTATTTATGGCTTTCAATTACAGCGCCGCTTTTATTGTCATGGCTTATTGCCTTTTCGGCCGGACTTTTTGAAGAAACCGGGCGCTTTTTATTCATAAAGCTTTCTAAAAAAATAACAAAACACAGGACGGTTTCTCTTTTGAATGCTGTCGTTTTCGGCCTTGGGCACGGTCTTTTAGAAGCCTTTTGGATTTTCGGACAAATGACAGACTACATAAAGCTTTACGGTATTGACACCAATGTTGCTATGAGCATTTTTGAACGCACCGTTGCCATTACATTCCACACTGCCATGTCTGTTTTTGTGGTAATGGCCGTCAATGACCGTCAGCTTCGGTGGTACTTCATTGCACTTGCCGCCCACATTATTTTAGACGGTATCATTATTTATTTTTCATCGCCGTTACTTTTGGAAGCGGTATTTGCCGTCATCAGCCTGATTGCACTGATAATTGCAGTGACTTTATTTAAACATCACAAGGAGGAAGCATCATGCTCAGTATAAGAAATTTCACAAAAACATATAAGGGCGGCAAAAGAGCCGTAGACAACTTAAATCTTGAAATACAGCCCGGAGATATTTACGGCTTTATCGGCCATAACGGTGCCGGAAAAACGACGACAATCAAGGCTGTTGCCGGTATTCTCGATTTTGAGGAAGGCGAGATTTTTATTGACAATAAATCCATCAAAAAAGAACCTGTCGCCTGCAAGCAGCAGCTTGCCTATATTCCGGACAATCCTGATATTTATGACTACATGACCGGCATTAAATATTTAAACTTTATATGCGATATGTACGGTGTGGCCGGTAAAAACAGAGAAGCGGATATAAAAAAATATGCCGATATGTTTGAAATCACAAAAAATCTCGGCGATTTGATTTCCTCATATTCCCACGGTATGAAGCAGAAGCTTGTCCTTATTTCAGCCTTTATTCATCATCCGAAGCTTCTTATTCTTGATGAACCTTTTGTCGGTCTTGATCCGAAAGCCTCACTTATATTAAAACAGCTGATGCATGAAAAGTGTGCCGAGGGCGGCGCCATCTTTTTCTCAACCCATGTGCTTGAGGTAGCCCAAAAGCTTTGTAATAAAATTGCCATTATCAAGCAGGGCAGACTTATTGTCAGCGGCGGTATTGATGACATTTTAGGCAATCACAGCCTTGAGGACGTCTTTATGGAGGTGAGCGGTCATGAGGAATAAGTTTTTGTCTCTGACCGCCGTCCAGCTTAAAGGTGTCTTGATGACAAATCAGTTTACCGGCGGCTCCAAAAAACAAAAAAAGTGGAAAATCGCAGCTGTTGCAGCGATGTTTGTCCTCGTTGCCTTTATTTTTATATTTTACTGCGCCCTGCTGACATATTCATATATTGCCATGGGGCTTACAGAAGCTATTATGCCGATGCTTATGGCGGCGGCAAGTATTTTTATTATCATGACAACACTTTTTAAGGCCAACGGCTTTTTGTTTGCCGCCAAAGACGATGACCTTCTTATGTCACTGCCTGTAAAAACGAGCAATATTATATTAAGCCGCTTCACGTCGCTTTATATTTTCGAGACAGCCACCACCGCCATAATTATCGTGCCGTCACTTATTGTATGGCTTTCCTGCCTCAGCTTTGATGCGGCCGTTTTAATCAAGGGACTTCTTTCTGTCCTTTTTATCCCGATGATTCCGCTTGCCGCCGCGTCACTGCTTGGCATTATCATCACATACATCGCCGCACGGTTTAAATATAAGAACCTCGTCATGACTGTCCTTGGCATGGCCTGCCTTTTGGCGATCATGTATTTTTCATTTAATGTCGGCAGTATGGACGCCTCTGATTTTTCAGAAATAAATACGGCACTTTTAAGCCTTATTGTATCTGTCTATCCGCCTGCAAAGCTTTTTGCACTTGGGATGAACGGCAATATTTTAGCTTATATCGGCCTGATTGTTTTATCTGCTGCTGTTTTTGCGGCAGTCACAGCGATCATCACTGTCAATTTTAAAAAAATTACAACAATGCTTATGTCGCACCATACAAAAAGCAATTACAAAATGGGGGCGCTAAAAACTTCCGGTATTCTTAAATCGCTGATTGGCAGAGAATTTAAACATTATTTCAGTATGTCCGGCTATGTGATGAATACAGGATTTTCTTTGATTTTAATGCCGGTTGCGGCTGTCGCTGTATTTTTTATCAAAGACATTGACACACTGCTTAATATTCCGGGCGCATCATCACAGATTGGTATTTTACTTCCGGTTGTCTGCCTGTTTTTTACATCGCTTTCAAGTACAACCTTTCCGTCCGTATCATTGGAGGGCAGCAGCATATGGCTGACTGCAAGCCTGCCGGTACATTTTAAAACGATTTATTTATCCAAAATTTTGATGAATCTTATTTTAAGCGTACCGGCCTGCCTCATAAGCACAATCCTATTTGTCATCCGTTTTAAACCGGATACGGTTTTTGCGGCTGTCACCATACTTTTACCAACAGCCTGTGCTGTATTTATGGCATTCTTCGGATTGGCCGTCAATCTGAAATTTCCTAATTTCGAATGGACAAATGCGACAACCGTCATTAAACAGAGCGCCGGCGGTTTTATCTGTTCCTTCGGCGGTCTTATAATCACCTTTGGTTCCGGCGCGCTTGTCCTTATGACAGGACTGCCTGCACCGGCGATTTATGCCGCACTTTTCATTATTTTTACAGCAGGAACAGCGCTAAGCTGGTATATTGCCGCAAAAACGCCGCTGACAGCCTTAATCAGCCGTTGACTTGATTTTTAAGTTTTAGTATAATTTTAGCCGGAACACCTTTTTAGGTGCTTCCGGTTATTTTATGATACTATAAAGTGCAAAACAATCCGGTATCAAAGGAAAGAGGAATTTTATGGCACATATTTGTCAGTTAGATAACAAAATAAGAGTCATTTTTGAACCGATGGACGGTTACCGCTCAGTGGCAGCCGGCGTTTTCGTCAACGTAGGCTCCGCCAATGAAACAGAGGTGACCAACGGCATTGCCCACGTCATTGAGCATATGCTTTTTAAGGGCACAAAAACACGGGATGCACGGCGCATTGCCGATGAAATGACGAAAATCGGCGGTAATCTTGATGCCTACACAAGCAAAGAGTATACTTGCTTTTATACACAGACACTTTATGAACATCTTGAGACAGCAATGGACATTATTTCGGATATGTTTTTAAATGCTGCCCTCAACGAAGATGATATCACAAAAGAGCTCGGCGTTATTTCCGAGGAAATTGATATGTACGAAGATGATGCCGACGAGCTTGTCCACGAGCTTCTTCAAAAAGAAGTGTGGAAAAATTCACCGATCGGTTATATTATTTCAGGGAAAAAAGAAATTGTCAGCCGTTTTTCCCGTGAAGATATCGTCCGTTTTATAAAGCAGTATTACGTTGCAGAAAATATTGTTATTTCCATTGCCGGACATTTTGATGAAAAATCAACACTTAAAATGCTTAATGAAAAGTTTTCTTCCATTGCATCCGGCGAAAAAAGCTGTACGTACAGCACTCCGGCATATCATCAGGCCATCGTCATTAAAAACAAGCCGATTGAACAGATGCATATGAATCTTGCCTATGACAGTATAAGCTATGCCCATAAGGACAAATATCTTTTCACAATTATGAATAATATTATCGGCGGTAACTTAAATTCAAGGCTTTTTCAGACAGTGAGAGAGGAATTAGGGCTTGCCTATTCAATTTACTCTTACGGGAGTTCTTTTAAACGCTGCGGCCTGTTTCAGATTGATGCGGCGATGAATCCGGAACAGTCAGCCGCTGTATTGTCTGCCATTAAAACCGTCATTGACGGTTTATTTTCAAAACCGATTGATGAAAATGAGCTTTATCTTGCTAAAGAGCAGATTAAAACAGAATTGATTATTGATGCTGAAAGTACCCATAACCATATGGAAAGTAACGGTAAAGCTTTAATCTATGGCGAGCTGCCCGAAAGTGTGGACACTGTATTAAAAAATATTGAGGCGGTAACACCTGAAGCTGTCAATGAATTTTTGACACGATACGTTAAAGATATCATGCCGTCTGTATGCTTTGTCGGTGACACCGGGCAGATGGATATGAAAGAAATAGAGAAACTTTTAGACAGCTTTGCATAAAAGGAGGCAGGCTTATGAGTAAATATGAATTTTTAGAACAATTAAAGGATTACCTTGCAGGACAAATCCCTGACAGCGCTATCCGGGACCATATAGATTATTACAGAAGTTATATTGAAAATGAAGTCAGAAACGGCCGCCCTGAAGCAGATGTGATTTTTGAGCTTGGCGATCCAAGACTTCTCGGAAAAACAATTATTGATGCTAAAGCAGCCAAAACGGCATACAACTCCGGTAACACCAGCTACAATTCGGACAGCGGCACCCCAAAGGCACACAATCTTTTAAGAAAAATTAAAATCATTCTTATTATTGCCCTCGTGCTTGCCATCTTATTTTTTATTGTCCGTTTTGCAGTACGGCTTTTAATTTATATTCTGCCTGTCATTATCATTCTTACAGCCATCGCAGCCATCTCACATTTTTGGAAAAGGCGGTAAGCAGATATGAAAATATCAATAATTACAGTCGGAAAAATTAAAGAGAAGTATTTAAAGGACGCCATTGCCGAGTACAGCAAGCGGCTTGGCAAATATTGCAAGCTTGAAATCATTGAAGTTGCCGACGAAAAGACACCGGACGCGGCCAGTGAAACTGTCGAAGATGCCATACGCGCAAAAGAAGGCGAACGCATTATGAAATACGTCCGTGACGATGCCTATGTCATTACACTTGAAATTGCAGGCACACAGCTGACTTCCGAAGGGCTTGCCGGAAAAATCGAGCAGCTCGGCATTCAGGGTAAAAGCCACATCACTTTTATTATCGGCGGTTCTATAGGCCTTGGCAAACAGGTGCTTGCCCGCTCGGACTATGCCTTAAGCTTTTCAAAAATGACGTTTCCTCACCAGCTCATGCGTGTCATACTTCTGGAGCAAATATACAGAAGTTACCGTATCATCAGCGGAGAACCGTACCATAAATAATGAGGTTTATAGCCTTATACATTGACATATAAAAAACATTCTGAACAGATTGATTTTCGATAATTTTTAATAAATATAAGAATGAAAATTTCTAAATAAAAACGATTGAAATAGATAATTTTTCCAAATT
>USSL01000115.1 GCA_900557175.1 uncultured Eubacteriales bacterium | reverse complement strand
AAGCTGTTCATTTAAAATCAACTTCCTCTGTGCACTCTCACCTCGAAACCCTTGAAAGAAATGGCTATATCCGGCGCGATCCGACAAAGCCAAGAGCCATAGAAATCATGGACGACGACTTTGCCCTGACACGGCGTGATGTTGTCAATGTACCGATTATCGGCACCGTAACTGCCGGAGAACCGATTCTTGCCGAAGAAAATATTATCGACTATTTTCCTGTGCCTGTAGAGATGCTTCCGAATCTCCCGACATTTATGCTTAAAGTTCACGGTGAAAGCATGATCAATGCAGGTATTTATGACGGCGATGCTGTCATCGTCGCCCAGCAGCCGACAGCCGAAAACGGTGAGATTGTCGTCGCACTGCTCGATGACGGTGCTACAACCAAACGTTTTTATAAAGAAAACAATCACTACCGTCTTCAGCCGGAGAATGATGCCATGAGTCCGATTATCACTGATCACGTTCAAATTCTCGGCAAGGTCATCGGCCTTGTCCGTCTTGGCATTTAATTGATACATATGAATGAATAAAGGAGATTTTTAACTATGAAAAACATTCTTGTTGGACAGTCCGGAGGCCCTACAGCCGTTATTAATGGAAGCCTCTACGGCGTTATTAAAGAGGGATTTCGCTTTAAAGAAGATGTCGGTCATGTTTATGGCATGATCAACGGTATCGAAGGCTTCCTTAACGGCAATTTCCGTGATATGGACGAAGAATTTACACAAAGCAGTCTTGAATATTTAAAAACAACACCGGGAGCTTATCTCGGCTCCTGCCGCTATAAACTTCCTGAAGATTTATCAGATCCTGTCTATGAACAATTATTTGAAAAATTTGAAGCATTAAATATCGGCTATTTCTTTTATATCGGCGGCAATGACTCTATGGATACTGTCAGCAAACTTTCGCGATATCTGGCTGCAAAACAGAGCGATATCCGTGTCATCGGCGTTCCAAAAACAATTGACAATGACCTTGTGCTTACAGACCACACACCGGGCTTTGGCAGCGCTGCCAAATATGTCGCAGCCACTGTCCGTGAAATCGGCATTGATGCTTCCATTTATAACACAAAATCTGTGACGATTGTTGAAATCATGGGACGCCATGCCGGCTGGCTGACAGGCGCTTCTGCCCTTGCAAGACAATTTGAAGGCGACAATCCGGTACTTATTTACCTGCCTGAAGTTGATTTTGATGAAGATGTTTTTATTGCTCAGATTGAAAAAGCTTTTGAGACAAAACGCAATCTTGTAGTCTGTGTTTCCGAGGGCATTCACGATGCCTCAAAGAAATTTATATGTGAATACGGCAGCAATGTCGGTACGGATAATTTCGGCCATAAGATGCTTGCCGGCTGCGGCAAGTACCTTGAGAATCTTGTAAAAAACCGTCTTGGCGTTAAAGTCCGCTCTGTTGAACTCAACGTAACCCAGCGCGCATCATCCGCCCAGATTTCCAATACAGACCTTCTTGAGGCCATTGAAGCCGGAAGCTATGCTGTTATTTCAGCCTTAAACGGCCATACAGGTCTGATGACCGCTTTCGAACGTGTCAGCACAGAACCTTACAAAATACAGTGTACATTAAAAGATGTCAACGACATATGCAATAAAGAAAAAACGGTACCGGCCGAATGGATTTCTGAAAATAAAGCTGACGTTACAAAAGACTTTATTGATTATGCGCGTCCTCTGATTGAAGGCAATATCCATGTTCCGGAAGAAAACGGTCTTCCAAAGTTTGTTTACAGAAAAGAATTTACAAAATAGTATCTTCGATTTCCAATGAAAACATGCATTGGCCTTCTTCTCTCTTTTGCAGAAAAGTTTCAGGGGCAGATGTAACTTATGCAAGCCACATCTGCCCCTGTTTATAACTATCTGTTTTCCGATAACACTATTTATTCAGACAATTCCTCAAGAGCAATCGTCTTTCCATCACGCCATATTCTCTCAAGATCATAGAACAATCTGTCTTCCTCCGAAAAAATATGGATAATAATATCCTGATAATCCATCAATATCCAGTTTGCTGAACGATAACCTTCAACCTGTCTCGGATTGTAACCTGCTTTTCCGAGCATTTCTTCAGCATTGTCTGCCAGCGCCTGCACCTGATTTTTATTGCTGCCGCTGACAATGATAAAGTAATCCGCCATCACGCTGACATCTTTAATATCGATAACTTTTAAATCAATGGCTTTTTTGTCCTGAAGCGCTTCAATGGCAATCGCTGCCATTTTTCTTGAATCATTCATCCGCGTCTCTCCTTACTAAATCTTTATAATAATTAAATGTAACTTCTGTCTGTGCATCAACTGCCTGCTTCTTATGATATAAATAGGCCAGTGTCTGCTTTAAAATAAGATAAACAGCCTCATCAATATTTTCAAAGCTTACCTTCCGAAGCTGTTCAAGATTCGGCGCCTGATTTCGGCTCGGCTCGATATAATCCGCCACAAATACAATCTTTTCAAGTAATGTCATTGCCGGTTTTCCGGTTGTATGACAGCAAATCGCATTTAAAATATCCTCATCGCAGATACCGTACTTTGCTGATGCAAGATAAGCGCCGACTTTTGCATGAAGCAGATGCGGACTTTTATGCTCTGCTTCCGTTATTTCTATGTTATGGCGCTCACATATTTTTATAAGCTTATCTGCCGTCATATGCTTGGCACAATCATGTAAAAGTCCGGCCATTGATGCCTTATGCATATCAGCGCCATAGCGCATTGCCAATGAAGCACTCGTATATTGAACACCGAGAATATGAAGAAAACGCCGTTCCGTCTGCTTTTTTCTCAGCTGATTTTGTATTTCTAAAATATTCATACGATCCATCTGCATCGGTTTGTCCCCGCTTTCTTCTGAAGCTAAATAAAGTTTATTTGTCTGAATATAATCTCTGACACTTTCCGGCACAAGATAACGGATAGAATCGCCATTTAAGACCCGCGCTCTGATGTCTGTCGATGAAATCTCCACCCGCGGTGCATGAAGCAGGCAAATATGCGTATTTCCATACTTTTCTTCAAGATCCGCTGCCTGTTTTTCAAGACGTTTTAAATCATCATCATCTCTTGCAGCTACAAGGAGATGCGCACCTTTTAATATTTTTTCCGGGCAATGCCATGTTTCAATTGCCATCAGGGAATCGCCGCCCATAATAAGATAAAATACCGCTTTTGGAAACATTGACATAAAGCCTTCAAGTGTATCTGACGTATAGGAAATCCCCTGTTTTTTTATTTCACAATCACACGGGATAAAATACGGCACATCTGAAACCGCTGCTTCAACCATTGCCATTCTCAAATCATCGGCAAGTATCTGTGCTTTATCTGCCTCCGTGCGCTTATGCGGCGGAATATGCGCCGGAATAAAGAAAATTTTATCAAGCCCATATTCATTGAATGCATATTCAGCAATCATCAGATGCCCCATATGCACCGGATTAAACGTTCCTCCGAATAAACCTATTTTTTCCGGACAGTCCATACTTATCACCTCTACGGAAGAATAATCTTTTTCTTATTATCCTTACCTTCTTTATAAAGGACAATCTTTTTGCCGATGACCTGTACAACTTCGGAGCGTGTACGCTCAGACAAATAGCGCGCAAGCTCTTTAGGATCATCTAAACAGTTTTGAAGTACGGAAATCTTAATCAGTTCTCTTGCTTCAAGCGCTTCTGCCACTGCAGCCGTAAATTCCGGTGTCAGTGAGCTTTTACCAATTTGGAAAATCGGCTCAAGATTCATTGCAAGTCCTTTTAAATAAGCTCTCTGTTTGCTCGTTTTAATCATCACAGCCTCCGTTTATTTATAATAATCAAATTCTAAGGCATACATACGCACTGTATCGCCTTCCTGTATACCTTTTGCCTCAAGTTCATCTAAAATACCATTATCACGCATAAATTTCTGGAAGAAATCAAAACCTTTTTCAGAATCAAGATTTGTATAGCCAAGCATTCTCTCAATTCTCGGCCCCTCAACAACAAAGGCACCATCCTCCTCATCAAT
Source organism: uncultured Eubacteriales bacterium (assembly GCA_900557175.1). GTDB lineage: Bacteria > Bacillota > Clostridia > Lachnospirales > Lachnospiraceae > Scybalocola_A. The sequence goes on along the minus strand of USSL01000115.1, from coordinate 2,119 downwards.
CGTAATTGTGTAAGGCTCCTCGCTCTCAGCCGCTTCAGGGAAAAATTCCCGTTCAAATACAGTCGGTTCCTCTTTAATTTCATCCAGCATGCCGCGGACATAGTATAACAGTTCTTTAAGCCCTTTGCCGCTGACCGCCGATATCGGAAACACTTTAATCCCCTGAGGCTCAAATTCTTCCTTTAAAAGCGTGATGGCATCATCATTTTCACCTTCATAAAGAGCGTCGATTTTATTCGCTGCAATCACCTGGGGACGCTTTAAAAGTTCCTCATTATAATTGCCAAGTTCATCGTTAATCGTATGGATATCCACAATTGGATCACGTCCCTCAACACTGGCCGCATCTACAATATGAATAATAACCTTTGTACGCTCAATATGTCTTAAAAACTCATGCCCAAGGCCGACACCTTCGGACGCGCCCTCAATAATTCCCGGAATATCGGCAATGACAAAGCCTCTGCCGCCATCTAAATCAACAACACCGAGATTCGGATTCAGTGTCGTAAAATGATAATTGGCAATCTTTGGCTTTGCATTTGTCACTCTTGACAAAAATGTAGATTTTCCTACGTTTGGAAAACCGACAAGGCCGACATCGGCAATAACCTTAAGCTCCAGCTGCACATAAAGCTCTTTGCACTGCTGCCCCGGCTGTGCATATTTCGGCGCCTGCATTGTCGGTGTCGCATAATTCATATTGCCCTTACCGCCGCGGCCGCCCTTTAAAATAATCTGACGTTTATTGCCATGAGACATATCCGCAATCACAAGACCGGACTCGGCATCCTTAATGACTGTCCCTTCAGGCACTTTAATAACAAGATCCGCACCGTCAGCACCGTGACAGCGGCGCTTATTGCCCGGCTCACCATCGCCTGCACTGTACTTTTTGTTATTTCTGAAATCCATCAATGTATTTAAGCCTTCATCAACCTCGAAGATAATATCACCGCCGCGGCCGCCGTCACCGCCGTCCGGACCGCCTGCCGGTACAAAAAGCTCACGTCTGAAGCTGACATGACCGTCACCGCCCTTGCCTGAACGGATATAAATTTTCACTTTATCTACAAACATCTTTTCACCTCTTTTACTGACATCTTTAATTTCTAAAAGAGCGACTTCAAATTACTGGAATCTGAAGTCGCTCTCGTAAAATTTATTCGTTCACTACTACTGGATAGACAGAAGCCTGTTTTTTGTCTCTGCCCTTTCTCTCAAATCTTAAAACACCGTCCACTAAAGCGAATAATGTATCATCACCGCCGCGTCCAACGTTAACACCTGGATGAATTTTAGTACCACGCTGTCTGTAAAGAATGTTGCCTGCCTTTACAAACTGTCCGTCAGCTCTTTTAGCGCCAAGTCTTTTAGATTCGGAATCTCTGCCGTTCTTTGTGGAACCAACACCCTTTTTGTGAGCGAAAAACTGAAGGTTCATTCTTAACATTGCCTACACCTCCTTGATTTTCAAATGTATATAAGCATTATCATATTCTTTTTGTATCGTTTCTAAACCAAGAACCATTGCATTCATCAGTAACTGAGTGTCATGACTGACACTGCCGTCAAATACAACTTCAATAAATCCGCCGTCTTCTCCAGCATTTACTTTCATAGAATCTTTTGTGAAAGCTTCTATAGAATTAACAGTATTCAAAATAAGCACTGATACTGCACTGCATACGATATCATAGCCATATTCATCATACCCTGCATGTCCTAATGATTTAAAGCCCTTATAGATACCATGGCTGTCTTTAAAAACTGCTACATTAATCATATCTCACCGATTAAGCGTTGATTTTTTCAATCTTAACCTGTGTATACTGCTGTCTGTGGCCGTTTTTCTTATGGTAGCCTGTTTTTCTCTTATACTTGTAAACGATAACTTTTTTAGCTTTGCCTTCTTTAACAACGTTCGCTGTTACTGTAGCACCTTCAACTGTTGGATTACCAACCTTCATCTCATCACCGCTTACAACAAGCACCTGATCAAAGATCACTTCACTGCCGGCTTCAGCGCCAAGCTTTTCAACTTTGATAACATCGCCCTCTGCGACTTTGTACTGTTTACCACCTGTTGCTATAATTGCGTACATATGGCACCTCCTAT